>CAIOHY010000277.1 GCA_903858205.1 uncultured Cellvibrio sp. | reverse complement strand
GCGGGAATTTCTCCTGACGATTTCTGGCGCAAGCACCCAGTAATTTGTCGATGCGAAATCAACGTGTGGTTTCGCTAAGGTAGATTAACTAAACAGGAGCTTTGTTATGCGTTTTGGATTTTTTGGAGTTTTGCTTGCGTTTTTTTCATTGCAGTCGGTGGGGAGTGCAAAGGAAGCCTGTACTGACAAACCGGTTACCGAGGTTGTTAGATTTAGGTTGGTTGCTGAGGCCAATGTATCCGAGTTTAAACTCTCAGCGGTTTCCGTCGAGAAAGAGTTACAAAAAATTCCCGGCTATCAACGGCGAAGCCTACTACAGAGCGATACCGGAGAATGGCTCGATATCGTCATCTGGGATCACTTGGCCACCGCAAAAGCCGCCGCGGTTTCACTACAAGAAAACTCAGTCGCTCAATCCTTCTTTCGCCACATTGACCCAGATTCTGTAGCGCTAAACTACTACTGCGAATAAGCAGGATCTGTGCATCCCGCAGTAATGCCGCAGTGTCTATCGGTGCTAACAAGTTTTAGCAGTTGCACGCTTTTATGATGCAGCCATCACCGCCGGTGTAATTTGTCATGGCTAACCCGTCTCTTGGCCACTTTAAAATATTGCTGCCTCAGTTACCAAGGCAGCAATATTGTATTGAGTAAAACGCTGATGTTCACAGAAGCGCCAGCAGCTCCGGGTTTACGTCTGGCTCGGTGAGATGATTAATATAGTTTGAAAGAGTTTTGATGGTGACCACCACAATAACTTCCATCACTTGTTGCTTGCTAAAACCTGCACTTAAAAAAGCGTCTAGATCAGCGCTAGTGAGATGCCCACGTTTGTTTACGGCCGCGCGCGTAAAATTCACCAAAGCGGCATCCGTCGCACATTCAATAGTTTGATTATTCAAAACCGCTGCATAGGTTTGTGACTTAACGCCACATTTTTTCGCAAATGCCTGATGTGCTATTCGGCAAAATTCACAATCGTTTTCGATACTGGTGACCCACAAACTCAATTGTGCTTGCGCGGGTGTCAGCGATGACTTAGCGATCAACTCATTCAAATACAAATAGGCATTGATGGTTGAAGGTGCTTCTGCCATGTAGGCAAACAAATTGGGGATAAACCCGTAAGCCGATTGAATCTTGTCCAGCAAAGCCCCGGCCTCGGGTGATGCGTTAGTCGGTGTATAAAACGTAAATTGATGGTTCATCGTGAAGCTCCTCTTGATAAGTGCGTAATTGCGACTTGCACTATATTCAGATATGGCCGTACTATTAATGCCACTTAATACACTTTTTATGCTTGTAAGTACATATGGATGCATTTGTTGATTTGATACGACGCACTCGCTTATCGGCGCGGGTCTACCATAATGCAATGGTCTGTGGGGACTGGCAGTTGAATGAATATCACCCCGGCACCTGTTGTTTCCATATGGTCACCTTTGGCCAATGCCGCATGACTATGAAAAGTGAACAGGCTATTTTGAGCGCGGGTGATTTGGTGTTTTTCCCCCGCGAGATTGCACACAAAATGTTTCCGGTCTCAACGCAAACCGGCGAACAACAACATTTGGCTTATAGCGACAAAAATGCGCTCCACGGCACCGGACTTTTATGCGGGGCAATTTGTTTTGATCATCCATCTGCCAATCAATTACTCGATGCATTGCCTGTATTTTGCGTGATTCCAGCGAGCGCCAATCAATCCTGGTTTAAGCCGATTTATGATTTAATTCTCGCAGAATGTTATTCGCCCAGCCTGGCGTCATCCGTGATTTTGGATCGATTATCTGAATTAATTTTTATGCAGTGTCTGCAATATCTAATTCAAC
Organism: uncultured Cellvibrio sp.; assembly: GCA_903858205.1. Classification (GTDB taxonomy): domain Bacteria; phylum Pseudomonadota; class Gammaproteobacteria; order Pseudomonadales; family Cellvibrionaceae; genus Cellvibrio. The sequence goes on along the minus strand of CAIOHY010000277.1, from coordinate 3,595 downwards.
AGTCGCCGCAGAAACGCAATGTGTTGGCGCTTTACGCACATACTCAATTAGCAAAAGTAATTAGCGCCATACATGCGCATCCGGATGTGGGGTGGACATTGGAATCGCTTGCGCAAGAAGCCAATATGTCACGCACTCAGTTTGCCAAAGTGTTTCGTGAGGTGAGTGGATGGACTGCCATGCAATACATCACTTGGTGGCGAATGCAAATTGCCGTGGACTTATTACGTAACGGCGAATCCTTTGGGCGCATTTGCGACACCATAGGTTATCAATCAGAAGCCGCATTTCAACGCAGTTTTAAACAAGTAGTGGGAGTATCCCCCGGAAAGTTTCGCAACAAATGAAAAACGGAAAAGGCACATTCATGCAAAAACCAAAATTTCTCTTTCTCGCCGGTTACGGCAATTCGACGGGTGAACACTGGCAAGCCAAGTGGTTTACGCAATTTTCTGGCGGCATTTGGGTTGAGCAACATTGGGAGCAACCCAAGCGAGATGATTGGGTGAGTGCGATTAACTTAACCTTGGAAAAAACCTCAGAGCCATTGGTTGTTATAAGCCACAGTTTGGGAGGCTTAGCGTTTATTGAATGGGCCAATCAGTATTCTGATTTATTACGTGACAAAATTCGTGGTGCATTTTTAGTGGCCTTGCCGGATGCCAATGCCGAATCCTTTCCCGCAGTCATTCAGGGTTTTGCAAACACACCCATGAATAAAATTCCGGTGCCAACGCTCATGGTAGTCAGTCAAGATGATCCCTACGCGAGTGTTGAACGAAGTTGCTTTTGTGCATCTGCATTAGGCAGCGAGTTAATTAGTGTGGATAAAAAGGGTCACATTAATTCTGCGTCAGGCTTGGGTGACTGGCCTGATGGTAAACAGTATTTGCAAGATTTTATTGACTCACTTTAACAATCGATTGCACGTCATCGATGCTCACGGATAAGAGGCGCTTTCCCGTATAATGCCCGCCTCAATTATTCCCGTTTTTAAGAAAAGGCCGTTTCATGTCTGAAGTTCGCACCCGTATTGCCCCATCGCCCACTGGCGACCCCCACGTAGGTACCGCCTATATCGCCCTGTTCAACCTGTGTTTTGCCCGTCAACACGGCGGCAAATTCCTGTTGCGCATTGAAGATACCGACCAAACCCGCAGCACCCCCGAATCCGAACAAGCGATTCTAGACAGCCTGCGCTGGTTGGGTTTGGAGTGGGACGAAGGCCCGGACGTGGGCGGCCCGCACGGCCCTTATCGCCAAAGCGAGCGGATGGATATCTACGGCAAATACGCGTTTGAGCTGGTCGAGAAAGGCCATGCCTTTTATTGCTTCGCCACCGGCGAAGAGCTGGACGATATGCGCCGCGAGCAACAAGCACGCGGTGAAACGCCCAAGTACGACGGTCGCGGTTTGTTGCTGTCGAAAGAAGAAGTGCAAGCGAAACTCGATGCAGGCGAGCCTTACGTGATCCGCATGAAAATCCCGGAAGAGGGTGTGTGTGAGATCGACGATATGCTGCGCGGCAAGATCGAGATCGAATGGTCGCAAGTGGATATGCAAGTGCTGCTCAAAGCCGACGGCATGCCCACCTATCACCTCGCCAACGTAGTGGACGATCACCTGATGCAAATCACCCACGTGATTCGCGGCGAAGAGTGGATCAATTCCGCCCCCAAGCACCTGAAACTCTACGAATACTTCGGCTGGCAAGCGCCGGTGTTGTGCCATTTGCCACTGCTGCGCAACCCGGATAAATCCAAACTCAGCAAACGCAAAAACCCCACCAGCATCCTGTATTACAAGCGCATGGGATATCTGCCAGAAGCCATGCTCAACTACCTCGGCCGCATGGGCTGGTCTATGCCGGACGAGCGCGAGAAATTCACCCTCGCCGAAATGCAGGAACACTTTGACCTGCTGCGCGTGTCCTTAGGCGGCCCGATTTTCGATGTCGAAAAACTCAACTGGCTCAGCAGCCTGTGGATTCGCGAGAACTTCACCATCGAGCAACTCGCCGAGCGTTTGCACGGTTGGGCACTCAACCAAGAAACCCTGCTGCAAGCACTGCCACACGCCCAATCGCGCATGACCACCCTAAGTGATTTCGCCCCGCTGGCAGGCTTTTTAGTCAGCGGAATGATGCCGGTGAACGAGGCGAGTTTCGCGGGCAATAAGCTGGATATCGAAAAGCAAAAAGAATATCTGCAATTCGCCCTCTGGCGCTTGGAAGCGTTGCGCACCTGGGAGCGCGACAACCTGTTCGCCGAACTCAAACTGCTTGCCGATCAAATGGGCATCAAAATCAAAGACGCCCTCGCACCGGTCTTCGTCGCCATCGCAGGCACCACCGCGAGCTTCTCGGTAGTGGACTCCATGCAGATCATCGGCCCCGACATGAGCCGCGCCCGCATCCGCCACGCAATCAATGCCTTGGGCGGCTTCGGTAAAAACAAACAAAAGGATCTGGAAAAGGTGTTTGATAAGTTGGGCGCAGCCACAGAAGAGCCAGCCGCCAACAGTTAACCGCTTGATTTATCGATAAAAATCCGGAGTACAAGCCTAAAACTTTTGCTTGACACTCCGGAGGCACCTGCATAAAATGCGCGCCACTCAGAGACAGGATGTCAACGAATCTGGGGCTATAGCTCAGCTGGGAGAGCGCAACACTGGCAGTGTTGAGGTCAGCGGTTCGATCCCGCTTAGCTCCACCAAAAATACGTTGTAAATCAACGAACTAAAAAAGCCTGCTTTCGAGCGGGCTTTTTTGTTTCTGCAATTTAAGACCATATTAAGTCCAAACAAAATTACTAAAACGGATATTGGGCTGATCTAAGCTGTTATGGCTGGTAAGTGACCCTCCTATGTTTGCAGGTATGCTCTGATTCTGTGCGGGGCGGGGTAAAATGCTGGGTTAATCATTTATGAATTCAAAAATTGACTGAACATGGAAATATGGAGTGTGACGCTACCACCTCAGCAGTCGGTTGAAGCTGTTCAATGCGCAGGGTGCGCAGAATGCTGCCTACAATTTTGTCGCGGGCTTCTTGTCGGGTGATTTTTTTCATTTGGCTGCTTCCGCTAGCGGTGATGTTGTATTGAGTGTCATGACCCTTGTTTGTATATGCAAAGAACGAACAATAAGTTTTATTTTTTATATTTTTGCTTAGTCAATTATAGGCCATAATTTTTCCCTTGGGAGGGCATAGATTTCTGATGCGTGTCCTTTTACATAAAGAATGTTGCCAATATCAAATATTACTTTAACTTTAGTTGTTCGGCAGTTTTCTTCTTCTTTACATGATTCAATAATTTCGCTGGGTATTTCTGATCGGATTGATGAGCTAAAGTGATAAGTTCTTTCAATGTCTCCACCGATTTTTAACATTTTTAATGTGGCGGAAGATGTCCTTTCTATGATTAGCGGGTGGAATAATATCAGCCCTAATATGAATAGCAATAAAAGCAGGGAGGGGGCATATATGCTATCGGCCAGTTTTTCTATGGATTTCTTTGGGGAATACTTGCTAGCTATTTCTTGGAATGAATTTTGTTTTTTTGTGGGTATTAGGAAAATTCCATTAATTACTATAAG
>CAIOHY010000276.1 GCA_903858205.1 uncultured Cellvibrio sp. | reverse complement strand
TTTTAAAGGCAAAGCGATTCTCGCTTCGTGCACTTTATTGTTATTGAGACTCCACAACTTTCGTAGTGCATTGCAAAGATTTACTCTAACCTACTGCGTCAACTCAACGAGTCACTAATAGGTAAAGCCGTTTTGTACTTCACCTGTTTGAGGGCAAAACTGGACTTAATATTCTTAATGCCCGGTATGCGCGTAAGGTTGTGAAGAATGAAGCGCTCTAAGGCTTGCAAATCAGGGACAACGATACGCAGCAAATAATCTTCGTCGCCGGTCATCAGATACACCTCCATCACTTCATCAAAATGACTCACCGCTTTTTCAAAACGCTCTAACGCGGCGGCCTCTTGCTTCTCCAGCGAGACGCGCACGAACACATTCACCTTCAAACCCAAGGCATGCGGATCGACTAACGCAACGTAATCGGAGATAACGCCGTCAGCTTCGAGTTTTTTGACACGCGCCAAGGTGGGCGACGGCGAGAGACTCACTTTGGCAGCCAACTCCACGTTGGTTAGACTGGCATCCTGCTGCAAACACTTTAAAATCTTCAGATCTGTTATATCTAGATTTTCCATCGTTAAAATCCCAATAGTTGTCTTATTTCAGCATTTTATGCTGTATAAATAGACTATGGCGAACTTTTCAGCAGCACCTGCTGAAGAAAATAGACTACCTTTATGGCATTCATTACCCCTCCCTTTTGATTGCCATGGATATGAGCACGCCCGACCATCTGGTTCGCCACAACGACACTGACGAACAAGAAACTGCTGAATGGATCGCCGCCCTAGAGTCGGTGCTTACGAGCGCAGGCCCTGAACGAGCGCGTTTTCTACTTTCCAAGCTCTCTGCAGCGGCGCGTGATGCTGGTCTGAATTGGCGTGACGCGCGCATAACGCCTTACATCAACACCATTCGGGCGACTGATGAGCCCGCCTATCCGGGTGGCTCGGATGCGGTTGATCTGGAAGAACGTATCGCCAGCATCTTGCGTTGGAACGCGCTGGCCATGGTGGTGCGTGCCAATCGCGCCTATGGTGAATTAGGTGGACACATTGCCAGCTATGCCTCAGCGGCTGATTTATTTGAAGTCGGTTTTAATCATTTTTTCCGTGCGCGAACGGCTGAGTTTGGTGGCGATTTAATTTACTTTCAGCCGCATTCAGCACCAGGGATTTATGCCCGCGCTTTTCTTGAAGGACGAATGAGCGAAGATAATCTTTCTCACTACCGTCAAGAGATACAAGCGAAAGAGCGTGGCATTCAAGGTTTATCGTCCTATCCCCATCCGTGGCTAATGCCCGACTTCTGGCAATTTCCAACTGGCTCTATGGGATTGGGCCCGATCAGCGCGATTTACCAAGCGCGGTTCATGCGCTATCTCGAGCATCGCGGATTAATGGCCGCTCAACCACGCAAAGTATGGGGCGTATTTGGCGATGGTGAAATGGATGAACCTGAATCTCTCGCGGCGTTGTCATTAGCCTCACGCGAAAAACTAGATAACTTAGTCT
>CAIOHY010000275.1 GCA_903858205.1 uncultured Cellvibrio sp. | reverse complement strand
TGGTGATAATGACAAATTGCTTTCCACTAATGATTTGGCTAGATGGGCGCGCAAGCAAGGACATGAAGGAATAATATTTCATAATGTAATAGATCACGGTCCATCATCAATGTTTAGATCAGAAGAGGCGGCGCAACCTCATTCAGTTTATGTTGCATTTGATCCGCATCAAATTAAATCGGCAATTGCTAATAGAGGCACTTACGATATAAAAAACCCAAATATAACTAAGGCTCAAGGCGGCATAGTATGAGTGACGACATCCAAGAAAACGAAGACGGCAGCGCGGACGTAGATCTGCTTGAAGACGACTTAGACGTTGAAGAGCAACCTGATGGTTCTGCTATTGTTCACATGGAATACAAAGGTCCTGAAGAGGACGCCGACTTCTACGAGAACTTAGCTGAGACTATAGACTCATGGGATTTAAGCAAGCTTGCGCTTAAATATACGGATTTTATCGAACGAGACAAGGAAGCCCGTGAAGATCGAGACAAGAAATATGAGGAAGGATTGCGTCGTACTGGTCTTGGTAACGATGCTCCAGGTGGCGCTCAGTTTGAGGGCGCCTCTAAGGTTGTCCACCCAGTTATGGCCGAGGCCTGTGTGGATTTCGCCTCCCGTGCGATCAAGGAACTGTTTCCACCAGACGGACCTGTCCGTACAAAGATTCTAGGTCAAGTCACTGAAGAAAAGCAAGAGGTTGCCGACAGAAAGCGTGATTATGTTAATTGGCAACTCACAGAGCAGATAGAAGAGTTCCGCGACGAGCAGGAGCAGCTACTGACGCAGTTACCTTTAGGTGGATCACAATTCCTCAAGATTTGGTATGACGATCAAAAGCGCAGACCTTGTGTTGAGTTTGTGCCTATCGACAACATCATATTGCCGTTTGCTGCTGCTAACTTCTATACGGCGCAGCGTGTAACAGAAGTTCAGGACATTACTGAGTATGAGATGGATGCGCGGATTAGGCGCAATCTATATCGTGATGTGAATATTATCCGTGCCACGATGGAGCCGGATATGTCACACGCCGAGAAGGCGAACAACAAGATTGAAGGAAACAAGTATCAGGACAACAAAGACGGTCTACGTCGTGTGTATCATGTGTATACTTGGCTGGAGCTAGAAGAGGATTCGCGCACTAACGGCGAGATGGCTCCCTATATCTTAATGATTGACGAGTTGGATAAAGAAGTATTGGGTCTGTATCGCAACTGGGAAGATGGCGACGAGACAATGACCAAACTTGATTGGATGGTCGAATTTAAATTCATTCCTTGGAGGGGTGCATATGCTATTGGTTTACCTCATCTTATCGGAGGTCTTTCTGCCGCTCTTACTGGCGCCTTACGCGCTCTTTTGGACACGGCCCACATAAACAACTCAGCAACGATGTTGAAGCTCAAGGGCGCTAAGATTAGTGGCCAGAGCCAAAGCATTGACGTTACTCAGGTAGTGGAGATTGAAGGCGCTGCGGGTGTAGACGACATCCGTAAGGTTGCTATGCCATTACCGTTTAACCCGCCCTCACCTGTTCTGTTTCAGTTATTAGGATGGCTAACAGACTCGGCTAAGGGGGTTGTGACCACTGCGGAAGAGAAGATTGCTGACGCTTCTTCTAATATGCCTGTGGGTACAACTCAGGCGTTGATTGAGCAAGGTGCTGCGGTATTCTCGGCTATTCATGCTCGATTACACGCCTCGCAAAAGAAAGTCCTGATGATTATCGGGCGAATCAACAGATGGTATTTGGATGATCAGTTGCGTGGTGACGTTGTTGAAGATTTGGAAGTAGAGCGTTCAGACTTCAATCGCAACAGTGATATCGTTCCGGTATCTGATCCGCACATATTCTCAGAGACACAGCGTATTGCTCAGATGCAGTCTGTCATGCAGATGGCGGGTCAGTATCCGCAGTTGTTTGATATGAAGGCTGTGGTGAGCCGGATGTTGAAGCAGTTGAAAGTTCCTGATGTACCGGAGCTTATGCCTGACTCTGTTAAGCCCACGGAGATGGATGCAGCAGAAGAGAACGCCGCTATGGCGCTAGGACACCATGCGTTTGCGTATCCTAACCAAGATCATCTGGCGCACATTCAAGCGCACATGGACTTTGGCTTAGATCCGGTCTTGGGTGGCAATATCTTAATGGGGCCGCAGTTCATACCGGGTGCGTTAGAGCATATCAAGCAGCACATGACATTATGGTATCGTGACCGCATGGCTGCACATTCTGGTAACAAGACTTATACATTTGCAGATGGCGATATAAAACAAGACGTTAAGAAGATTGATCACATTATTGCGATGGCGGCAGAGTCTGTGAAGTCTGAGACGCAAGTAATGATGCCGGTCATTCAGGCGTGTCAGCAAATGATACAGATGTTGCAGCAGTTCTCGCCTCCGCAGCAGCCGCCTCCTGATCCCGCTTCACAGGCTATGTTGCAGGCTTCTATGGCTGAGACGCAGCGCAGGACGCAACGTGATCAGTTGGATATGCAGATGAAGCAAGTGGAGTTGCAGGCTGAGTTCCAGCGTCAACAAGCGAAAGATCAAATCGAGGTGAGTGAAGCCCAGAAGGATAGGGCTATTGAGGTGGCGTTAAATGCTGAAAACAACTTAACGCAAGAGAGAATGAAGAGCGCTCAGGTTATGGCAGATCAATTAAAGACTCGTCAGGAGCAGGAGAAATCAGTAAGTGAAGCAGAGCAGTTAGCTCAAGAGAATTTACAGTAATCACGCCGGTAGGCGTTTTTGGAGATTATCATGGATAAAGAAGTTAAAGAGATGCAGTCGGAGCAAGTACGTTACAAAGCGCGTATGGCAGCAGGCGCGTGGTTGGACGGGGAAGAGATGGGAGAGAAGGGAAGTGCAACAATGCCTGAGGCCAATTCGGATCATGGCAACTTTACAAGTGGTGTCGAAAAGAAGAACGCATGAGATATGTAGAAGACTTCATAGGCGCTGTAAAAGCGCGGAAAGCTGAGGTCGCCGAGTCGTTAGCACATGGTAACGCAACTGACTACGCGGCGTACCAAAGGCTTTGTGGAGTGATACAAGGCATGCAGGCTTCTCTAGACATATTAGAGAACCTACTACGGGAAGAAGAAGATGAGTGATTTACCAGTGGCCGATTATTCGGCTGAATTAGAAGCGGCATTTCCGCTTGTGGAACCTGGTGCGAAACCTCTTGGGGCGCGGATTTTGGTACAACTGAGACAGGCAAAGGAACGGGCAACAAAGTCTGGGATATTGTTAGTTGAAGAAACCAAGGCGACTGAAAAGTGGCAGAACATCGTTGGGAAGGTGATTGAGATTGGACCTCTGGCATTTAGAAAGCGGGACACAATGGAACCGTGGCCAGAAGGTGCGTGGTGTAAAACAGGTGATTACATACGCATTCCAAAATGGGGCGGCGACCGTTGGGAAGTACCTATTCCCGGCAAGGACAAAGAATTCGCTGAGTTTGTTGTTATTAATGACCACGAAGTGATTGCCCAGATAACTGGCAACCCACTACTCGTTAAAGCGTTCGTCTAGGAGGTCGTATGGAAGAGCAAGTCATGTTGATCCAAGAGGATCAGGATGGCGGTGCTACGGTTGAGCTACCAAAGGATTTAATTCCAGAGGTGGAGGCCGAGCCTGCTATTGAGCAGAAAGAAGATGATGAAGACGAAGATGCGGCTGCTGAACGTGCAGAGATTGAAGCTAATGGTCAAGTAGATCCAGAAGCGGAAGCTGCGCGTCAAGCTAAGCGCGATAAGCGTAAATCTCGTAAGGAATATCATAAGAAAGTCCAAGCCGAGAAAGATACACGGTTGCAGTTGTTGCAGAGACAGAATCAAGAGTTGTTGACCCGATTAGCGGAAGTTGAGCGGAAAACACAGGGGCACGATATTGCCCGAATTGATGCTGCAATGCAAGAACAGCAAGCTCGAATTACATTTGCCCAACAGAAGATGAAAGAAGCGATTGAGACAGGTAATGGCGATCTCCATGCTAAGGCTACGGAGCTTTATTACGAAGCGCGCCGTACTTCTGAATCTTTAGAGAACCTAAAGAAGCAAGCAACTGTTCCCACTTCACGCCCGCCTACAGCACCTGATCCTGCCGTTCAGAGATTAGCTGCTGATTGGTTAAACGATAATTCTTGGTATGACCCAAGCGGGCAAGATGAAGATTCAGAGATTGCAATGACCATTGACAAGAAGATGGTTAAGGAAGGATGGAATCCTGCATCTCCTGAATATTGGGATGAATTAGATAATAGATTGCAAAAGTACCTCCCACACAGGTATAATGATGTTATTGACGAAACTCCAAGAAGTAGGCCTAGAACTGTTGTTACGGGATCAGGCAGGGAATCGGCAGCAAATAGCGGGGGTCGAGCGAATACGTTTACGTTATCGCCTGATCGTGTAAGAGCTATGAAAGATGCCGGTATGTGGGATGACCCTGAGAAGCGCGCCAGAATGATCAAACGGTACGCGCTTGATGATCGCAACAGAAAATAAGGAGATTACAAAATGGATGATCGTTTAAAGAAGAATTTATCTGCTGGTGGCCGCGAATCCCGCGGGAGTCTTGATTCAGTTCGAGAGGCACCGGAAGACCAGTCTGCATTATCTGATGAACGTCGCAAGATGTGGAAAGATGAATGGACACAAAGCGCACTGCCCAACGTCCCCGAATTAAAGGGATGGCATCTAATTTGGTTGTCGACGACTAACGGCTACGACAGTATTGATAAGCGAATTCGTCTAGGTTATACACCTGTGAAAACGGATGAAATACCTGGGTTTGAGAATTACAAAGTCAAGTCTGGTGAGTATGTTGGTTATATTCAGTGTAATGAAATGTTGTTGTTTAAGATTCCAATGGATATGTATCAGGAATTGATGACACACTTTCACCATGATATGCCCCAAGAGGACGCACAAAAGATTCGCGTGCAAATGGAGCAGCTTCAGGGAGCACGGGATAGTTCAGGCCGTAGGCTTGCTTCAGTTGAAGGCGATGGATTGGGTAATTTTGATCAGCCGCAACCCGCACCTATATTTTACGGGTAACGGCACCCAAAGGAGACAATTATGTCTGCAACATCCGCACCCTTTGGCTTGCGCCCGGCCTTCCACCCAAGTGGCCTAGACCGTGCTCAAGCTCTTGCTGGAGGTATAGCTAGTGGCTATGCTTCTACAATCCTAAAAGGCCAGCCCGTTGAGTATTCAGCGAACTCTGGCAATATCATCCCTGTAACAAGCACCGAGGCCTTCACAGGCGCGTTTGCTGGCGTTGAGTGGACAGATACAACCGGCCGTCGCCGCGTATCTAACTACTGGCCTGCTAACACTGCCTATCAGGCGGGTTCTTGCGTAGCTTATTTCTACAACGATCCTAACATCGTTTATGAAATTCAGGCTGATGGTTCTGTTGCTCAAACTGCTATCGGTAACGAAGCTAACTTCAGCAACTTGACTGCTGGTTCGACCACAACAGGTCTTTCCCAGTGCACAATCTCTGCTACGCTTGTTGGTAGCACTGTGCAAGGTCAGGTTCGCATTGTTGATCTAGCTCCTTATGTAGATAACAACTGGGGCGATGCTTATACCATCGTGCGTGTCACCGTAGCGAAAACACAGTTCCAAGCTGTGTCACCCGCAATTTAAGGAGGGCATGAATTATGGCAGCCCCAATGCGCAGTACTGATTTTAGATCCATCGTAGAACCTATTCTTAACGAATGTTTTGATGGCGTGTACGACCAACGTGCAGACGAATGGTCACGCGTTTTCCGTGAAGAACAAGGTATTCCCCGTAACTACCACGAAGAGCCAGTATTGTACGGTTTCGGCGCAGCTCCCCAGTTGCCCGACGGTACACCTGTCACTTATCAGCAAGGTGGTGTGTTATTCCTGAAGCGTTACGTTTACCAAGTATTTGGTTTGGCTTTTGCCTTGACCAAAGTGTTGGTAGAAGACGGCGACCATATCCGTATCGGTCAAGTCTACGCTCGCCACTTGGCACAGTCCTTGATTGAAACCAAGGAATTGAACTGTGCTGCTGTTCTGAACTATGCGTTCAACTCATCTTATCCCGGTGGTGATGGCGTGCCTCTGATTTCTACTGCT
>CAIOHY010000274.1 GCA_903858205.1 uncultured Cellvibrio sp. | reverse complement strand
CTTTATAAACGCCTGCTTGCCAGGCATCGTTATTACTACCACCGGTAAAGGTACCGCCACTACCGCCTACCTCGCCACCACCACCACCGCCACAAGCAACAAGTCCGGCAAGGCTCAGCGCAAGACTGGCCCGTAATAACGATTTGAAAGTGAAATAGTCAAGCGACTGTTTTGGCTGAAGAATTTTTAAAAACGACAATGAGTCTTTCACGTGAGATTCCCTTAATATCCTATAAACCCGAGTGCGACATGCCAACGGGAGCAAGCAGGATAAAAGAAAATCAAGAATAAAACCACGCGCGGCAAAGCCTGGGCGTGGTACGCGGGTCACATCCCTGTGCACCTAAGGCCGCTAGAGAGGACTGACACTCACAGGCGTTAAATAGACTTTTTGCGCGGCAATATTGGTCGCCTCACCCACAACATCCAGCTCGCCCTGCAGGCGAATATCTGCCGATGAAGCGCCCAACATCAGATTGATCTTACCGGGCTCAAGGACGAAATCCATGTTGCGATCATAAAACCCGAGCTGATTAGCGGAGAGCCTAAACGTCACACGCGCCGATTGTTGCGGCGCAAGACTGACACGCTTGAAGCCGCGCAATTGTTTTACGGGTTGGGTGACACTGGCCACAGGGTCACTGGTATAGAGCTGCACAATTTCATCGCCAGCACGCTTACCGGTATTGGTAATAGTGACACTGATATCCACAGTTTCATTGGCCTTCAGTTTGGTTTTGCTCCACTGCATATTCGCGTAGGAAAATTGCGTATAACTTAAACCAAAGCCGAACGGATAAAGCGCATCGGTTTTATCAAATGCATAACCGCGTTTGGCAGCGGGCTTGTAATTGTAATAAACGGGCAGATGGCCGACGGAGCGCGGAATGCTCACCGGCAATTTGCCGCCGGGATTCACATCGCCAAATAAAACGCGCGCAACAGCATGGCCTGTCTCTTGCCCCAAATACCAGCCTTGTAAAATAGCGGGGGCAGTTTCAGCAAGTTTGGTGATGGCGAGCGGACGACCACCGATTAACAACACCACCGTAGGTTTTCCCGTCGCGAGGACTGCATCAACCAGCTCCTGTTGCTCGCCGAGCAATTCGAGACTGGTGCGATCACCTAAATGCTTATCGCTCCAGGCTTCACGCGAAGTAGCTTCGTTATCGCCCACCACTACAATCGCGACATCACTTTTTTGTGCTGCTGCAACCGCTTTTGCAATCATGCCTTTAGTATCAGCTTTGGTTGCCAAAATAGCTTCATCGGTATGCCAACGCTGTTTGGAGCGGGTGTTCGCAGCCGCAGAGTCCACATCGGACGCCCATGTTTCGAGCGTAAGCAAAGTGCCTTTTTCGTGATAAAGAGTGACCTCATTACCGAGATATTCTTGTAAGCCCTGCAAAATGCTGACAGTTTTTTTCGGTACATCGCTGTAGCCACCGAGTAAGGTTTCATCGACATGGGGACCAATTAGCGCTACCGATTTTAATGCGGCCTTATTGAGTGGCAGAATATTTCCATCATTCTTTAACAGCACTATCGATTTTTCAGCAAGGGTTTGTGCAAATTCGGCGTGTTTGGCATTGCCGACGAAGGCATCAACACCTTCTTCATTGACATAGGGATTTTCAAACAAACCGAGCATAAATTTTTCACGCAATACACGCGCAACAGCGGTATCGATTAATTTGATGCTGAGCTTTTTTTCATTAACCAATTGCACCAGAGTTTTGTAAGCGTCGCCGTCCGGTGTTTCCACATCGACACCCGCCGTCATCGCCAGGAGCGCCGCGTCCGATTTATCTGCCGCGAGGCGATGGCGACTAATTAACTCCGCAATCGCAAAATAGTCACTCACCACCACACCATCGAACCCCCACTCACCGCGCAAAATATGTTGCAGAAGATCAACGTTCGAGTGGGAGGGAATGCCATCTATTTCGTTGTAGGACGCCATCACACTGCGGGCGCCACCGAGTTTAATTGCCGCTTCAAATGGCGGTAGAAAAATTTCACGCAAACCCCGCTCACCAATAGGCGCAGGCGCGGTATTTAAACCACCAACCGGTTCACCGTGCCCGGCCAAATGTTTCAACGTTGCAATGACGCGATTTGATGCAACACCTTCTCCATCGCCCTGAAAACCTTTAACACTGGCAACCCCCAACTCTGTAACAAGATAGGGATCTTCACCCATGGTTTCTTCGATGCGCCCCCAGCGCGGGTCGCGCGCCACATCAAGAATAGGTGTTAACGCCTGATGCACACCTAACGCGCGCATTTCCTGCGCCGCAATCGCGTACATATCGTGAATTAATTGTGCATCCCAGGTGCTGGCCAAACCGATTGCCTGAGGAAAACTAGTGCCATTGCGCGCAGCAAAACCATGTAAGGCTTCTTCATGAAAAATCGCGGGGATACCCAAACGCGTTTTTTCCACTAAATATTTTTGCACAGCATTAGTGAACGCCACTGTTTGTGTCGGCGTTTTATTAACCGTGATAGTGGCTTTATTCTCCGCAGGACGTGCCACCTGCCCAATACCCAAGCCTAAAATGTCTTTTGCATACTCTTCGGTAAATACGCCTTCATCCGTTTCCAATTTTTGGCGCGCGGCCCAGACCGTTTGTAATTGTGCAGCCTTTTCTTCCAACGTCATGCGCTTGAGCAAATCTTTTACGCGCGCATCTACCGGCTTATCGGGATTTTTATAAACCGGCTCTGCAGCGACTGCAGTCGCACTCGCCAGCGCAAGCATCATGCTTGTCATTGTTATTTGATAAAACGTTTTTGCACTTGTGTTCATTAGGTTTTGACCTCATGTGGTTAACACTTTTACTCGTTATAAAATAAAGACGCCATTGCCGGTGGTGGGAGAGTCTTGCATAAAACGTAAATAAGATCCCTTTATACCATTTTATAAAAAAGCCGCTAAGCATCTAATCAATAAAGAATCGATACTTAGCGGCTAAGCTTTGCTAGAAAAAAAGTGTTAACTGAAAGTCGACAATTAACGGATGTAACGATTGATCACATTTTCGTAGAGTTCTTGACGACCACTTTGCAGCGTGATTTCGCCACCATTGTTACCCAAGTCAGCCAGTTGTTGCAGAGTCAGCTTGCCTTGCTCATAAGCCGCGCCGTTACCGGAATCAAATGATGAGTAACGCTCTTTACGCATACCCTCTAATGGCGATTTTTGGAGCAAACTATCAGCGATAATCAAGGCGCGAGCAAAGGTATCCATGCCGCCAATATGGCCATAGAACAAATCGATAAAGTCAGGCGAATTGCGACGCGCTTTTGCATCGAAGTTCACGCCACCACCTTGCAGACCACCGCTGCGCAACAATACCAACATCATCTCAACGGTTTCGTTGATGTTGTAAGGGAACTGATCGGTATCCCATGCGTTTTGGTAATCGCCACGGTTAGCATCCAGTGAACCCAACATGCCTGCGTTCGCGGCGGCTTGCATATCGTGGCACATGGTGTGACCAGCCAAGGTGGCGTGGTTAGTTTCCAAATTCAATTTAAAATCTTTATCCAAACCGTGGTGACGCAAGAAACCAATAACAGTTTCAGCATCGAAATCGTATTGGTGCTTTGAAGGTTCCATCGGTTTTGGCTCAATGAAAAAGCAACCTTTAAAGCCTTGCGCGCGGGCGTAATCACGAGCCATCGTGAGGAAGCGCGCCATATGCTCTTGTTCGCGCTTCATATCCGTATTGAGCAGGCTCATGTAACCCTCACGTCCGCCCCAGAACACATAGTTTTCACCACTTAACGCAATGGTTGCATCCAGCGCATCTTTCAATTGTGCGCCCGCGTAAGCCACTACGTTGAAATCCGGGTTAGTAGAAGCGCCGTTCATGTAACGTGGGTTAGAGAAGAGGTTTGCAGTGCCCCACAATAATTTCACGCCAGAAGCCGCTTGTTTTTGTTTCGCGTATTCAACGATGGTTTGCAAACGCTGCGATGTTTCTGCACGAGTTGCACCTTCATCGATCAAATCGATATCGTGGAAACAGTAGTAAGGCGTGCCGAGCTTGGTGATAAATTCAAACGCAGCATCCATTTTTTCATGGGCGCGTGCAACCGCATCGGCGGTCGATGACCAAGGGAATACTTTAGTGCCTGGACCAAATGGATCGTGACCAGCACCGCAGAAAGAATGCCAATAGCAGGTAGCAAATTTGAAATGTTCTTTCATGGTTTTGCCAGCAACAACACGATTCTCATCGTAGTATTTGAATGCTAACGGATTATCTGAATCAGGACCTTCGTAGCCAATTTTACCTACGCCAGGAAAGTATTCTTTGCTACCAATAACAATACTCATAATGTTCACCTTGGGATTTTTACTAAAACGCTATTCAAAAAAACTGTTTATCGCAACGCGAATTGTTTTGCCTTAGCGCGGCAAAAGTGCAACCCAGGTTTGATAAGCATCCTGATACTGCGCAAACAACGCCGCCTGAGGCTCAACCACACTTAAGCGGGTCAAGCCAGTAAAGGCTTCTGTTGCCGACGCGTAATAACCAACACCCAACGCCGCCGCGCGTGCTGCACCTTCGGCGCCGTCGGTTTCAAACATTTCCACTGCCGCCTGTGTGGTATTGGCAAACGTGTGTGCAAACACATCGCTTAAAAACAGATTGCCTTTGCCTGCACGCACCACATCACAACTGCCGCCCAAGGATTTCAACACATCAAAACCCTGATTGAGCGAAAACACTATGCCCTCTTGCGCGGCGCGCACCATATGACCTAAGCCATGGCGATTAAAATCCAGATTGCGCAACTGCGCACCCAAATTTTTATTTTGAAAAATACGTTCAGCACCATTACCAAATGGATGAAATAACAAACCGTCGCTGCCTATCGGAACTGCTTGCGCAAGCGTATTCAATTGCGGATAGGATGGCGCACCACCGGCTTCGCCCAATGTTTGACGCAACCAGGAGTACAAACGTCCGCAGCCGTTCACGCACACTAAAACACCATTGCGATTTTTTTCTTCAGTGCTGGTGACGTGCAAGAAAGTATTTACACGGGATTCCACATCCGCTGCAGGTTGATCAGTCACGCCGTAAATCACGCCTGATGTACCTGCTGTCGCCGCCACCTCACCCGGCTCCAACACATTCAAACTAAATGCGTTGTTGGGTTGATCGCCAGCGCGATAACAAATTTTTACGCCGTCGCGCAAACCTAATTCAGCCGCAACGCCAGCGCTTACATGGGATTGCACACCAAAACTTGGCACCACATCAGGAATCAAACTGCTATCAATTCCCCAATGCGCCAATAATTCGGTCGCAACACGATTTTCTTTGAAATCCCACAGCGTACCTTCTGACAATCCTGACGCCGTTGTATTAATGACGCCGGACAATTTCATCGCAATAAAATCACCGGGCAACATTATTTTGTCGATGCGCGAAAAAATCTCCGGTTGATATTGTTGCACCCAACGCAATTTCGCCGCGGTGAAATTGCCCGGCGAATTTAACAAGTGGCCAAAGCAATAATCCGTGCCCAATTCGGCCAACGCGGCATTACCCAAAGGCACTGCGCGGCTATCACACCAGATGATCGCGGGGCGTAATACATTTTGCTCTTTGTCGACCACTACCAGACCGTGCATCTGATACGAAATACCAATCGCATCGATTCGCGTGGGATCAAAACTGCCGCGCGCAACCAAACGCGCAAAACCTTGGCGAACACAATCCCACCAGGTATCAGGATGCTGCTCCGCAAAACCAGCCTCAGGGCTATCAATCGCCAACTCGGAGTCAGGATAAGAAAGCGCACCCAGACTTTTACCGGTGTGGCCATCCAACACCGACAACTTGACTGACGAACTACCAACATCAATACCTAGAAACAACATAGAAGCTCGCTAATACAATGAAAAAATGCATCCACCAAAACCGGTAACAGGCTCGCTGAACCCGGAGGCCTTTAACCTTAAAAACATGTCACCCGACAAAACATACAAACATCAT
>CAIOHY010000273.1 GCA_903858205.1 uncultured Cellvibrio sp. | reverse complement strand
CCGATCTGAATGCAGATCGAGCACCGTCGCAAAGGGACGATTGAATACTTGTCGCTGAATGACACGTTCGAGTGCAATATTTTCCGCTTCCATCTGCCCGCGTTTGCGTCCGCGATACCAGGGTAAAAACGGCCCCAGCCGATGACCGCCGCCGAGCAATGGCACGCGGCCTTCAGCGTCAATCGGTGCGTTGCGATTTAAATCGACGCCATTTCCGTTGGCGCGTTGATTTAAAAACATGCCGACCGGATTCATGATTGGCATGACAACCAATTGCAGCTGTTGTAACTGCTGCTGTAAACCTGCATCCCACTGAAGTCTTTCCAGCAGCGTCTCTAGCCAGGCGATAAGCACTTGGCTGCCAATCCGCTCGATGCCGTGAATGCCGCCCGTGAGCAGCAGTGTGGGAGCATTGGGATCGCGCGAGCCAAGCGTCAGTGAGTAGACCGGAAAGTCGATTGCATAGTGTTGTATGTTTGCTTCACGGTAAGCCTGCAGTAGCGAACTGTGTTCACGCATCAATCGCTCAAGTTGCAAGAGCTCGGGAATTTTTAATTTAAATTCTTTGCGCAATTCCGTGCTGCGCAGGGTGGATGAGGTTATGTCAGCGAGCGCGGTAAAGTCCGGCGGAGCCTGATTCAAGTTAGTCATGGTCGTACCGCGTAAGAGATCCTCAATGCCCTTGAGCATAGCGGGTTTTATTCTGAGTTCTTTGACAGTTTTATGACGGTGTGTGGTTTCAGTTCCGGCGTCGCGTGTGTTTGGCAAGCTGCTAGTTGAGCCAAAGAGTTTGCCTAGCATCTATGCCTAACCTATGATTATTGTGCTTCTGGCGAACTAAACGGCGGGCGTTTGCCTCGCCTCGATAACGATAACTGACACCACAGCGGTGAATAGGTCACTACAATGTACGATGCAAATTTTCGATCATTTATGTTGCGCGGGCGGCTGCGCACCATTTTTTCCGTTTTTATTCTCGGCTGTGTATTGGCCGGAAGTGAATCAGTAGTATCTGCGCAAGAGTCTTCTCCCCTTGCGGCAGCGGCCTTGCCCAATCTTGATGATGGCTCCCAGCTCACCAATCCCTTTCGTATCAATTACGCGGGCTATCTGCCATTGCAACAAAAAATTGCAGTCTTTATTTCCAATGATAAAAAACCGATTCAGTGGCAATTGTTGAATGCAAAGGGTGAGGTGCTTACCAGCGGGACCAGTAAGGACTATCACCTTAATGATCATGCATCAGGCGACAGTTTTTTTAGAATCGATTTCTCGCATTTCACTACGCCGGGCGACGGTTATTTTCTCGCGGTGGGTGAGCGCACCTCTCATCCTTTTTCGCTCGGCAATGATCCTTACGGCAACCTCAAGTTGGATGTGTTCGGTTACTTCAAAAGCCATCGCCGCGAGGGCGATGTATTTTCCCGCTCGGTAAATGATTGGACAGATCACAAGGTTACAATGAATTTTATTGCCGATGCGGGCGACCAGGGCTATTACCCGGTCAATGCAGCGGAGGCCAAGTGGTCGCTGATCAATTTATTGGAAACCTATCCAGCAATTAATTCTTATTACAGCGGCAAGCGTGCAGGCATGAGTAGTGTGTACGATGAACTGGTCTTTTTTGCCAGCCCCATGTACCAATTGATTTTCCCGGGCCAGAAACTCGCCGTAGCGAAATTGCACACCAATTCGAATGACACCTGGGCCAAGTGCACGGGTACAACCGGCCAAGGCAGTTCTTGTATTTCAATGCCGGAAACCAAAGCCACTTATTCGGTAGCGCGCAGCTTGGGCGCTATGGCTCGCTTACACGCAAGCTACGGCACGGCAGAACAATCCGCACTCGCGTATCAGCATGCAAGTAATGCACTTAATAATGCTGAAACAGAAGATTTTGTATGCCGCGGGCCAGAATCCTTTGGTGGCGAGGGTGGCTATTACCCGAATAACGACAACTATGGTTTGTGGCGAGATCCACAATCAAATCGCACTCCTTGTGCGTCAGGCCCGGAGTTCGATCCGCGTGATGATAATGTCAATGATGACCACTACGCGGCCTTAGTAGAGGTATATCTTGCTGCTTTAACGTTAGGGCACAGTAAAGACGCCGCAGCGCTTAAATCGAAAATCCTCGCGCACAAGCACCATCAGCGCGTGAGCCAATTTTTCTGGGGTGCGGTATCTACTGAGGCCTCGCTTTCGTTGTTAACCCACAAGCCTGCAGGTTTGGATCTGGCGCAAGCTGAAAAAAATCTGTTTAGTTATTCTGAGCAAGTTCTGAAGTATCAAGAGGTGGGTTATCCAGGTGTGACCTTCGATGTGAAGTCTAACCAATGGGATGCGGGCGACCACAACGAGGTTGATAACAACTTCCGCTGGGGTTCAAACCGTATGCAGCTCAATGATGCACGTATCCTGATGCGTGCGGCAGATATCAGTCATACACGCGGCAATCACGCAGCGGCAGCGCGTTATACCAATGGCGTCTTGCGTGTGCTGGATCAGATGTTCGGCACCAATGGAGTCGCGCTGGCAATGCTCACTGCACCCGCTTACCCGCACATTGAGCATGCCGTGCAACGCACGCACGACGCCTTGGTCGACGACAAAAACAGCGGAAAGTTTGTGTTGGGGCCAAACAATTGGACTAATGCTAACGATCAGGCCATGCCTAAGTTTGGCTCGCAACCAGGAATGAAAATGTTTGCCCTTACTGGCACTGGCTGGTCTTCACGTGAAATTTCGATTGACGCTAATGCATCCTTGGTTCCCGTGATGTATTTCGCCACCGAAGTCGCACCGGCTTATCTTGAGGCAGCGAAAAAAGCGCAATAGCGTCTTTGAGCTTGCACGCCTTTCCTTCTGAAAACCCAATCGCATAAGTATGGCGGCACTGACGAAAGCAGTGCCGCCTCATGCTCATCACCTCATACCATGGTTGTCTTAAATTGCAGGCACATGACAAACGTTTTATCCCTCTCGCAAACACTCTTTCATCGCCCACTTTATTCACTTTTGTAAACTGAGCTTCTCTTTCTACACCCAGTTTTTACCTTTAAGCGCCCAGCATCGGCAGCATGCTCAAAGTGAGAAGTTTATTGCCTCTTATGGTGGTTATAGTGCCAACGCGCGAGCAGCCAATAACATTCGAACAAGCGGCTTGACGTTAAAGACTAAGGCTTCCTCTGGTTTGATTCACAGGAAAAGCCTTAACAAAAAATAAAAATAAGATGGTGAAAGGACTGAGATTAAACCACTCGTTTTGTGCGCCTGTTCAATTATTACCTGTGTTGTTGCTCACGGTTCGGCTGTCCGAAACTCCGCGTCTATAAAGGCAAAGCGCGTGGCTTTCTGCTGTCGAAACTAAAAGTATTCAGCGCTTAAGTGCAGATCGGTGTTGGTACCTGTTGCGGGTTCATCATTTCCATTCACTACGGTTTTCTAAACGCGGCTTGGCTCATGTTAAGCAAAGGATTGCGTTTTGTTTTTGCTAAAAATCACAGCGTCACCATTAGCTGATGGCGTAGGAACCTGGCTCGCCCTATGTGTTCGCCGCTCGTTACCCTCAATGTGCGGTGTGGGTTTTCGTCATGCAAACAATGGCTGTAGTTAGTTCGCTTACTCAGCAAACATCGTTCACACAAATATAATGAGGAAATTCAAGAATGAAAAAACTACTGATAACCCCCTTGCTGATCTTGGGGGTGACGGGTTCGATGCAAGCGATGGCGCAAGCCATATGCGATGTTGGTTATACAACTACTGAACGCTGGGCCACTGGTGCCAAAGAAGAGGTAGTGTTAACCAATCGCAGTACCGCCAGAAATAACTGGGAGCTGTGCTGGACACTTACTGGTAATGAATCCATTACGAGCATCTGGAACAGCACCTACAGTTTGAATGGCCGCAAGATGTGTGTAAAAAATGCCTCTTACAATGCGAGCTTACCGACTAACGGTAGCGTTAATTTTGGTTTTACCCACGAAGGTTTCATGGGCTCTAGACCTAACGACTTCACCCTCAACGGCATCTCCTGTGCCGGCACCGCGCCTCACAATTTAGCTACACCTATCCAAGCAGAAAATTATTCAGTTATGAATGGTCTGCAGACCGAAAACACATCAGACATTGGTGGCGGCCAAAATGTCGGCTACATCGATGCTGGTGATTGGGCGACCTACAATGCGGTGAATTTACCCTGTTCAGGTTCTTATTTGGTTGAGTACCGCGTTGCCAGTCAATCAGCGGGTGGCCAGCTTGTGCTCGAAAGGGCTGGTGGATCTGCTGCTTTTGGCACGCTTAACTTTACTGCTACGGGCGGTTGGCAAACATGGAGAACAGTTAGCCACACAGTAACTCTGCCAGCAGGTGAAATGCGCTTTGGCATTGCTATGAAACAAAGCGGTTGGAACCTCAATTGGTTTAAAGTCACACCACAATGTGACTCTACGTCGGCTCCAAGTTCTTCATCAAAGCCTAGCTCGTCATCGACTTCAAGTTCTTCAGTGGCTCCAAGTTCGTCATCAAAGCCGAGCTCTTCATTGACTTCAAGTTCTTCAGTGGCTCCAAGTTCGTCATCAAAGCCAAGCGCTTCATCAACTTCAAGCTCTTCATTAGCTCCAAGTTCTTCATCGACTCCGAGTTCTTCATCGACTCCGAGTTCTTCATCGACTCCGAGTTCTTCATCAAAACCTAGCTCTTCATCGGCTCCAAGTTCCTCATCTAGCTCAAGCTCTATTGTCCCTCCTTCTAGCATTCCAAGTTCTGGCTGGAAATTAAATGCTGCAGAGTCGTATTTAAATTTCACCACCACGAAAAAAATCCACACGCTTGAAGTGCATACTTTCGATACGTTAGGCGGGGGAATTACTTCAGAAGGTTTAGCAAACTTAACGATTGATTTAAACAGCGTTAATACGCAAAACATAGTGCGCGATGACCGCATGCGCGCGATGCTATTTGAAGTTGTCTCTT
>CAIOHY010000272.1 GCA_903858205.1 uncultured Cellvibrio sp. | reverse complement strand
CGAACGCTATTCCAAATCAAAACGCGACTGAAAATTCCCCATTCAATTTCCAATTCGCCGCCAACACATTTGCGGATGTCGATACAGGTACCAGGCTTGTCTATAGCGCTCAGCTTGCCAATGGCGATGCATTGCCAGCCTGGTTACGCTTTGATGCAGCGACACTCAGTTTTAGCGGCACACCTGCGAATGGCGATACCGGCAATTTATTTATTCAAATTATTGCCAGTGACGGTATTGCTAACGTTAGTGCGCAATTCCAATTAACGGTAATCCCCGTAAATGATGCACCAGTTACTTCCGGAATTCCGTCGGTTAATAATCTTGAAGATTCGGCAGGCAATACGCTCGATTTATTGGCGGCGTTTAGCGATGCAGAAACGCCGTCAAATCAGTTGAAATACACGGTGGTCAGCAACTCCAATCCAGCGTTAGTCAGCGGCGCAACAATTGATGCAATCACCGGCAAGCTGCAATTAAATTACGGTGCTAACCAATTCGGCATCGCTGATCTTGTGATTCGCGCCCAGGATGCTGAGGGTGCGAGTGTTGAAACATCACTGCGGGTCAATATTGAATCCGTTAACGATACACCGGTTTCAACCGGCATTGCCGATGTGCGCGTACAAGCAGGTGCTTCACCGCAACAAATGAATTTGCAAAGCGTATTTAGCGATATGGAAGATGGCTCGCAATTGAAATACGCGTTGATGGCAAACTCTAATCCCGGCATTGCCACCAATGTGCAAATTGATCCTGTTACCGGCATGATGACTCTGGCGTTTTCATCCAGCGCCGGCGGCGAATCTATTATCACATTGCGCGCATTGGACACCACGGGTGCTTGGGTTGATACCCAGTTTAAAGTGACTGTTACTGCGCCCGTAACTCCGCCAGTTATTCCACCCGTGGAGCCGCCGGTTACGCCGGAAGAGCCGGTGTTGCCCCCAGTTATTCCACCCACAACACCGCCCACTGAGCCGCCGACCGAGGAGGTTCCTGATACCAAGCCGCCAACAGGTGGAGGCGCGCCGGGGGTTGACGCATTGCTGCCGCCCAAGCCGGGCGATACTGTTGATGGCACTGTGCCGGGTGGGAACGGATCTGGAAATAGCATTACCAATGATCGTGTTGATTTTACCGATAAAGTTGATCAATCCAGTCGCGATTACGAACGCGCATTAGCGATGTTGGATGGGAACAATATTCCCTTAACCACACTCACCGCTTCTAGCTCATTGGTTAGTCTGATTGCGCCTGATGCGGGATTTGCTCCTTGGGAGGCAGAAGACTTTGACAATGAAGTGCGCCGTGTGCGCGAGCAAATGGATGACGCTATGGAAGAAGAACAGGATCGTAAAGCGATAGTTGCTGGCCTGACTTTTTCAGTCACTACCGGCTTGCTGATTTGGTCTTTACGTGCGAGCAGTCTATTGTTAACCATGATGTCGATGTTGCCGCTTTGGCGTGGGATTGACCCGTTGCCAATTCTCGATGAAGTCAACAAAAAGAAAAAAGAGTTGGAGCAACAGCGTAAAGATCGCGAGCGCGAAGACAAAAGCGCAAAAGAAGTGGGTTATTTGTTTGATCATGCTAACCGAAAAGGATCGCGCTCATAATCAGCTGCTTAGGCTGTTGGTCACTATAAATCTATAAGGAATCAAGGCGAGACGATGTTTGGTTTTACTCCTGCAGTTCGGTTGAGTTTGGGGTTAGTGGTTTTAACTGTCTCCATTTTGATCCTCGCGCAAGCGATAGGGTTAGCGCCCGGCGCTGAGCGGCAACAATTGGATGTGCGCAAACGCTTGGCTGAAACTCTCGCATCACAAGTGGGCGTCGCCATCACGCGCGGCGACGAGGTGTTGTTGCAGTATCTGTTGGAGTCCTCGGTAGAACGTAATCCGGAAATTGAATCAGCGGCCGTCAGACGCAATGACGGAATTATCGTTTCGCAAACTAAACTGCATTCACAGTTTTGGGCTAAAGCCAAAGCCTATGAATCTACGCCGACCCATATCCGTTTTCCGATCATGATCAACGGTGCCAAGCGCGCTGATTTTGAAATCAGTTTTGAACCGCTGATGAGTGATAGCCATCCGATTTTTGGTATACCGACCTTTATTTTGCTGGTGGTTTTTGTATCGCTCAGTGGTTTTGTCGGTTTTTGGTATTACATCAAGCGTGCGCTCAAATATTTGGATCCTAGCGCTGTAGTGCCCGCGCGGGTGCGCAATGCGTTAAATATTCTTGCAGAGGGCGTCTTGATTTTAGATAGGCGCGAGCAGGTTGTATTGATTAATACTGCATTATCCGAGCACTTGCAGCGCAATGAGCAATCGCTAGTTGGAAAAAAGGCGAGCAACCTGGGCTGGTTTCTCGACCCGAAACAAGAGGCGCGCGATTATCCCTGGTTAACTGCAATCAACACGGGCAATAAGCAAACCGGGGTTCGTGTGTTACTGCCCACGAGTGAAGATAGAGACAAAATCTTCCATGTGAATGCGGTACCCATTCTTGATGCAAAAGGTGCAAGTCAGGGCACCATCGCCGTATTTGAAGATATCACTGAGTTGGAAGCAAAAAGTCGTTTGCTTGAGGATATGATTCAAGAGCTCGCGGCGAGTCAGGTAGCGATTGAAAGCAAAAATAGAGAACTGACCTATCTTGCAACTCGGGATCCGTTAACTAACTGCTTCAACCGCCGGGCGCTTTACGAACATCTGAATGGCAAGTTCGATGGCGCGCGCGCCTCTGATACAGAGTTCAGCTGCATCATGGCAGACATCGACTTCTTCAAAAAAGTGAACGATACCTACGGCCATGCGGCCGGGGACGAAGTGATTAAAATGGCGGCCAATAGTTTGCGCGAAGTAGTGCGCGATATGGATATGGTGGCGCGCTTTGGTGGTGAAGAGTTCTGCGTGATTTTACCGGGGGCACCGCTGGAACAGGCGGAAATGATCGCTGAGCGCTGCCGCGAAAAAATCGAAGGAAAAGAGACCAACGGAATTAAAGTGACCGGCAGTTTTGGGGTAACCTCAATTCGCATGGGTGCAAGTTCAGCGACCCAACTTATCCAGCAGGCGGATGAGGCGCTTTACTATTCCAAGCAACATGGGCGCAATCAGGTCACTTGTTGGAAGCCGGGCATGGAAAGCCTTATCGCCGAGACCCAGCACTAGGTTTTGTCTACCGCTAAATAGTGAGTTGTGTGCAATTCGACCAGTAAACCCGCTCTTTAGCGGGTTTTTTGCTTCATTTCTTCCTAGAGTGATCTTGCCGGTGGTAAATCTGCCGCCAGTAATTACAATAGCCCTCATTTGCCATTCTCTCTGCAAAAACGACTCGGGATACTCCATTGAAATCAGTGAATCCGCAACGCCGTGCGCCTGCCTCAGAGCAAACCTCCAATTTATTGGTGCGCCTGTTAAAAGAGGGCGCACTTATCGGTTTGGGCGCTGTGTGCCTCTATTTGTTGATCGCTATGGTCAGTTACGACCCAAATGATCCCGGCTGGTCTAAAACCGGTGATAACACCATCGTGCAAAACGCGGGTGGGCCTTTTGGTGCATGGATTGCTGATGTGTTCTTTTCGTTATTTGGCTACCTCGCGTATTTGTTTCCGGTGATGATCGCCTATCGCGCTTGGCTGGTGTTGAAAGATCGCACCCGTGAAGGCGGTATTGATTGGTTGTTTTTCGGTTTGCGCGCGGTGGGGTTGGTGTTGGTGATGGTTGCGGGAGCGGGTATCGCGGCCATGCACTACAGCGATGGCGCATCGGCCTTGCCTTATTCAAATGGTGGATTGTTGGGTGCGGCAGTCTCTGACGGTGTCTTCAATGCATTCAATTACACCGGCGGCACTCTCTTATTGCTGACGATGTTTCTCGTCGGCATGACCGTTTTTACCGATCTTTCCTGGTTAAAACTCGCGGAAGATATTGGCCGCTGGACAACGATTGGCATTAATCGCGCGTTGGAAAAATGGCAGGTGTACAAGCGCGAGCGCGCGGAAAAACAAATCGCGGTCAAAGCGCAGGAGCATCGCCGTGAACTGGTGGTGCAGCATGCGAAAGTGGAGGCCAAACGTCAGGCGCCGGTGATTATCGAAGAGCCTGTTAAAAAGAAACCCGCACCCAGTCAGCGTATTGAAAAAGAAAAACAGCCTTCGTTGTTTGAAGCATTAGAGCCAGCAGTGGGGCAATTGCCGCCGCTGAATTTGCTTGACCCAGCCGATAAACGCAGCGACAAGGGTTACTCGAAAGAATCTTTGGAAGCCATGTCCAAGTTGTTGGAACTGAAGCTCAAGGATTTTGGTATCGACATCGAAGTCGTCTCAGTCCAACCTGGCCCGGTTGTGACCCGTTTTGAGATTCAACCAGCGCCCGGCATCAAAGCCAGCCGTATCTCCGGCCTCGCAAAAGATCTCGCACGCTCGCTCGCGGTGGTGTCGGTGCGGGTCGTTGAAGTGATTCCCGGTAAATCGGTGATGGGGGTTGAAATCCCCAATGCGCATCGCGAAATGGTGCGTTTGTCAGAGGTGATTTCGTCTGAAGCTTATGATCACGCCAAATCGCCGCTCACCATGGCGCTGGGGCATGATATCTCGGGCGAACCTATAGTGGCGGATCTCGCCAAAATGCCGCACTTGCTGGTGGCGGGTACTACGGGTTCGGGTAAATCCGTGGGGGTCAACGTGATGTTGCTGAGCCTTCTCTATAAATCCACGCCCAAAGAAGTGCGCCTGATTTTGGTTGACCCCAAAATGCTGGAACTCTCGGTATACGAGGGAATTCCCCATTTGTTAACGCCCGTGATCACCGATATGAAAGATGCCTCTAATGGTCTGCGCTGGTGTGTGGGTGAGATGGAGCGCCGCTATAAACTCATGTCTGCGCTCGGTGTGCGCAATCTGGCAGG
>CAIOHY010000271.1 GCA_903858205.1 uncultured Cellvibrio sp. | reverse complement strand
TATGATTCCGGCCGCGAGATATGACAATTTCCGAGACCGATTTCTTACAGCATTGCGCAACCATCAGGAAAAAGCCAAGCATCAATGGAGCGAGGACGAAGTAAACATCATTAAATTGTTTGGTTATGTGGTTCGCATGACTCCCGACATGGCAAATGATTTTATTTTCACTGCTTATCGTGATAAGACTGATCCAATTATTGGCGATAGTTCTATGCATAACCATTTACTCAAGTCCAATAAACGTCAAGGTCAACTTGACCTTGAGTAACAATAGTTAGCGCGAACTATTTCCACAATAGCCAGCCGATCCATAATCCTTATCCTGCCTTTTTTACACAGCAAATTCCTTTTCTTACCCGCCCAAAGTATTTTCAGTTAATTTCTACCTGCCGTTTTGCGGCATATATGCCGCTACCTGATCTTTTTTGAAGTAATTTCTTTTTAGGCAACATTTCCTGTAGTACGGTTTTCCCAACATCATATCAATCGGAGATAGTTATGCTGAGTTGGGATCATTTTCATTCAGACCAAGATACACCGTTAGTTAATCATAATCAGAATGCCGATAAGGTACCTAACGCTGATTCGGTGGGAACGGAGCTTGATTGTTCTGAGCCGGAAGCTACACACACAAGTAGAATCCATGTTGATGATAAGCGAATGATCAACTGTCGCGCGGACCTCAACCAACTTGTCCCATTGAAATATGATTGGGCCTGGCAAAAGTATTTGGACGCCTGTTCAAATCACTGGATGCCACAGGAAGTGAATATGTCCAAAGACATTGCTTTGTGGCGTAGCCCTGATGGTCTTTCTGAAGACGAACGTCTCATTGTGAAACGCAGCCTCGGTTACTTTTCAACAGCAGATTCTTTAGTTGCAAATAATCTGGTACTGGCGGTTTATCGGTTAATCACCAATCCTGAATGTCGTCAGTATTTATTGCGCCAAGCATTCGAGGAAGCAATTCATACTCATGCCTATCAATACTGTGTTGAGTCGCTCGGAATGGATGAAGGGGAAGTATTTAACATGTATCGTGAGGTTCCCTCGGTTGCCAAAAAAGCGGCTTGGTCAATTAAACATACTCAGGGCATATCCAATTCTGACTTTACTACCGGCACCACCGAAACAGATCAGGAGCTTTTACGGAATCTCATTGCGTTTTACGCAGTGACCGAAGGCATTTTTTTCTATTGTGGGTTCACTCAAATTTTATCAATGGGTCGCTTAAACAAGATGACCGGTGTAGCAGAACAATTTCAGTACATCCTTCGTGATGAATCCATGCATTTGAACTTCGGCATCGACGTCATCAACCAAATCAAAATTGAAAATCCTCACCTCTGGAGTGATTCATTCAAACAAGAAGTAATCGACATGATTCTTGAGGGGATGGAGCTAGAAGCACAGTACGCGCGCGACACGATGCCACGAGGTGTGCTGGGTATGAGTGCTGGCACCATGGAGGATTATCTAAAATTTATCGCTAATCGCCGAATGGTGCAGCTTGGGTTACCAGAACAATTTCCCGGAGTCCAAAATCCTTTTCCTTGGATGTCAGAAATCATGGATCTTCGGAAAGAAAAGAATTTTTTTGAAACCCGCGTTGTTGAATACCAAGTTGGCGGCAGCCTTAACTGGTCTGAATAATTTTTTACTGAGGAAACCACTATGAATAGTTCGCTAAACCATGCTCTCACTCCTGGAGAACTTCGCGTCATAAAACGAGACGGCCGGGTAGTTGAATTTAACAGTGATTTGATTCGGATCGCGATCACTAAAGCTTACATGGATCCACGGGTCAGTGGTGATAACGCTTCAGCTTCCCAAGCAATCAAGGACAAAGTTGATTCCATCACTAAAAGTGTCGTCACGTCATTCCACAAGAGAAATTCCGGCGGAGGCACAATTCACATTGAAGAAATTCAGGATGCCGTGGAGCTCGCTCTCATGCGCGCCGGTGAGCAATTAGTTGCCCGCTACTATGTGATCTATCGTGAAGAGCACCAGAAAGCACGTGAAAGCCAGGCAGCCGCTTTCCAAAAGGTGATCCGAATTTCGGACAATGGCACAACAAGAGAAATTGATCGATCCTACGTATTAACCATTCTTGAATCGGCTTGTGAAGGACTTTCAAACACTTCGCCCTCAACAATTCTTGATCGAGTGCTCAAAAGCGCCTATGAGGGGATTAAGCTCGATATTTTGTGGCAGGCAATGCTGATTGAAACAAGAACCCTTATTGAGACTGAGCCAAATTACAATTATGTCGCAGCTAGATTGCTGACCAAAATCATCCACAATGAAGTTTCCAATTCTGTTGTTAGCGATAGAGTTGGCAACTATAGCTACCCGGATTTATTCAAGCTTGGCATTCAAAAAGGTGTTGAGGTAAATCGGCTCGACAAGGCTCTCCTGAAATTTGACCTTGATGTTCTTTCTGATGCCCTTGACCCGAGCCGTGACAACCAATTCACCTACCTCGGCCTGCAAACCCTCTACGACCGCTATTTCATCCATCACAACGGTAAACGCCTGGAATTGCCCCAGGTCTTCTTTATGCGCGTCGCCATGGGCTTGGCATTGAACGAAGACGATATCAATGCCCGTGCCATTGAGTTCTATCACTTGCTCTCCAGCTTTGATTACATGTCATCTACACCCACCCTGTTCAATGCCGGTACCCGTCACAGCCAATTGTCCAGCTGCTACCTGACCACGATCCCTGACGATATGTTTGAAATTACCCAGGCATGGAGCAATAACGCCATGCTGAGTAAATGGGCCGGTGGCTTGGGCAATGACTGGACACCGGTGCGCGCGATGGGAGCGCATATCAAGGGCACCAATGGACAATCCCAGGGTGTAGTCCCATTTCTCAAAGTGGCCAACGATATCGCTGTAGCGGTGAATCAAGGCGGTAAGCGCAAGGGAGCTGTATGTGCCTATCTGGAAACCTGGCATTTGGATATTGAAGAGTTTTTGGATCTGCGCAAGAACACCGGGGATGATCGTCGCCGTACCCATGATATGAATACCGCGAACTGGATCCCTGACCTGTTTATGAAGCGTGTCTTTAACAATGGCCAATGGACCTTGTTTTCACCCGAAGATGTGCCCGAGCTCCATGACCTGACCGGTTTGGCCTTTGAAGCCAAGTATGCCGAATACGAAGCCAAAACCCTGACCGGTGAGATTACCCATTTCAGAACCATTGAAGCCAATACCCTGTGGCGCAAGATGCTGGGCATGTTGTTTGAAACCGGTCACCCCTGGATTACCTTTAAAGATCCCTGCAACCTGCGCAGCCCACAGCAGCATGTCGGTGTAGTGCATTCATCCAACCTGTGCACCGAAATCACCTTGAACACCAGCAAGGATGAAATCGCTGTGTGTAACCTGGGTTCAGTGAATCTGGCCCAACACGTGACCGCCAACGGGATTGATCGCGAGAAGTTAGCCCGTACCGTGAAGACCGCTGTCCGGATGCTGGATAACGTGATCGACATTAACTACTACGCGGTACCCGAAGCCCGCAACTCCAACATGAAACACCGCCCAGTCGGTTTGGGCTTGATGGGCTTTCAGGATGCGCTGTATATCCAGGGTATTCCCTACAGCAGCGATGACGCGGTGACCTTTGCGGATCTGTCCATGGAGTTGATCAGCTATGCCGCGATTGGAGCCTCGGCGGATCTGGCACAAGAACGGGGTGCCTACCAGACCTTTGACGGCTCATTGTGGAGCAAGGGTGTTCTGCCACTCGATAGTATTGAATTGCTGGCCACAGCACGCGGTGAAGGCTTCCTGCAAATGGATCGTTCATCCACCCTGGACTGGGATAGCCTCAGAACCAAAGTGAAAACCGGCATGCGTAACTCCAACGTGATGGCCATTGCGCCCACGGCCACCATTTCCAATATCGTTGGGGTGTGCCAATCCATCGAGCCGACTTACCAAAACCTGTATGTGAAATCCAACCTGTCCGGTGAGTTCACCGTGATCAATCCTTACCTGGTCAATGCCCTGAAAGCCGTTGACCTGTGGGATGCGGTGATGGTCAATGACCTGAAATACTATGATGGTTCCCTGCAGGAGATTGAGCGCGTTCCTGCCCACATCAAGCAGCTGTATGCCACGGCATTTGAAGTTGAACCTAAATGGTTGGTAGAAGCCGCTTCACGCCGTCAAAAGTGGCTTGACCAGGCTCAGTCATTGAACCTGTACATGGCCGGTGCCTCAGGCAAGAAACTCGACATCACTTACAAGATGGCTTGGTTATCCGGTTTGAAGACCACTTACTACCTGCGTGCCCTGGCTGCAACCACGGCCGAGAAATCCACGGTCAACACCGGCAAGCTCAATGCGGTACAGCCCACCGCGCCCATCAACCTCGATGCCAGTACACCGGCACCGGTGCCAAAAGCCTGTTCAATCGACAATCCCGATTGTGAGGCCTGCACCTGATCACCTGTTTGATCCGCTAAACCTCTACCTCGCTTGCCCCTCTTCGGAGGGGCTTTTTTTGCCAGCAATAGTTGTTCGATCAGGTATTACCATACCAACCTACCAATAATACCAAAGCGCTTGTTTTTATTGCGTAACGTGTTACGCTTATAAATATAGTTATTGCTTGGAGTTGAGTATGGAATTTACGAAGCAGCTAATTGCAACGCTGGTGGTAGGATTGCGAAATTACCAAACGATGAATGCTCTGCATTTGCTTCCACCGTTTGTAGAAGATTTGGCGCGGGAATTGGGGATGCAGAATCTTTCGAACGAGTCTATCGAGTTGCTGGTAAAGGACCTCAATAAGGCATTTTGGGCGAAACCCGGGGAACCTAGTGCAGTCTTGGTGAAGCAGGATTCAAGTGCCTTAATTGCCGTATCGATGCTCCATTTGCATTACAGCGTTGGGTGTCGGCACGATCTGAATCATATCTTTGATGTTTGCGCTGAATTGGGGATTGCAGATTTAAAACAAAATAGAGTTGCGGATATTTTCCACAGAATCTGCAGAGTTCTGACAATGGATCCGTTATCAATCTATAAGCTGCAAGTGACATTTTCGAAGCATCGAACCTTACAATTAGATATGCTAATGCAACCTAAAATGACTCCAACCGAACCTGTTTTTTACCAGTATGCATAGCTGTGCGTATACTCTTCCAGTAAAGTTGACGGGTGCAACTGTTCGTATACTTTTGGAGAAAGTTTATGAATAGCGAGGAATGATGTATGGAAAAGTCTTATCTCGAAAGAGCGAAACAGTGGATTGATAATGCCGATGATGTAGACATCGATAGCCTTGAGGCTACCATTGGCCGTTTCACTGTCGAACTTGAAAAATTAAAGTTTTCAAATTCGATTCAAGATGCATCGAAAATAAAAGATCTTTCTGAAACACTTGTTTTTTTGAAAGATAAGTTACAAGAAATTGCCGGTGTAGATGAACTTCCAACGGAGACGCCAATAACTCCGTCACAGATCAAGTCAATGACTCCTGTTAACTGTGAGGATTTCAGATTTGATCCATCACCGCTGATCGATATTTCAGACTCACCGATCATGGTCTTAAGTGCAGAAGAAAAGGCAGGAGCACTTGCCTCCATAAGACAACTACCGGGAATAATTTCTGGTCAACAATTGGTACAAAAGAACCTCACAGTTTAGGTATAAACAATACTAATGAAATTGATTGCCACGTTATATCGCCACGTTTAATCGGTAAATGTTATTAGTCATTAAAGCAGCACGAACGAGAAATTATCTTATGGGTTCATACAATGTAGGCATGGCAAAACCATCGCAGGAAGATATCGAAGCAGCAGAGTCCTTATGCCAGGCTTTGAACGCTATTGACGAACGCAACAGATGGGGCATTGATACGATTGCTGATTGCCCATCGTTCGATCAGTTAGTGGAAAATGATGAGTTCAATCCTGATGATCATGAACACCTGGGCGCGCTCTACAATAAGCTTATGACACTCATGGGGAATCAACCCTCATTCCATAATCGCGTTATCAGCGGCATGTGCCATGTCATATTGTACGAAAAAAACCAGTTTATTGACCCTGACGCAGACACAATTCAATTTCACCCACGTTTCGGGGAAATGGCTGATGATCTTGAGCGTGAAACCGCCGCTGCTCGATACTGGAATAAACGCTATCACGAAGTGGTGGCCGAGCGTGATGCAGCACTCTCTACGAAAAATTGCATCTAGGGAATTGTAAAATGGCCACAAATCGCTTTGACAAAACCGATGTGACAGGGGATTGGGAAAGATGAATTATTTAAACTATGTAGTTGAAATATTAATTTCTATAAACGCTGGGGTAGCGTCTCTACTTATGATAATTGGAGCAGCATGCTTCTTTGTTCTTCTATTTAGCAAATATGGTAAAACTAAAAAGGGGATGATTGTTTGTATTTCTGGTTACGCTGCAGGAGCTGTTGGCGCTTTATCCATAATGCTGAAACTAATTGATGCTTAGGAAGATTGGAAAATGAGCGATTTTCACAATAAAGAGTTAAACGAAGCGGTTACTGAGTTTAAAGAAATTCAAGTTTTTGAAAGCAGTGTTAATTTTCCTCTGGTGCCTTTGTTGTTCTTCATTTTACTTCCTTTTATTTTGGGATCTTATGTTGATATGACAAAATGGTTAGGGGTGTATGTGATAGCAATTATAATCTCGACTATTTCCTCTTTAGGGTTAATCTGGAAATACATGAATGATAAATCCAAAGAATATGCGAATGACCTGAAGCAAAGAAAGGCGAATTCAAAAAATAGTCGCGAAAGTAAATAAGGCTGGAATATGAGTAGTTCTTATACGCTAATTGGCTTAACAATATGTAAGGACGTATCGCTTTCATTTCGGCTCCTTCTGTCAATTGTGATGATTGTTATAACTAGTTTACCTATAGCGCTTTTGATCGGCTTTAGTGGAGCGGGCGCACAGGTAGCTATTGTGTCTGGATTCTTAAACGCATTCGGCTTGCTTCTATCATTAAAATGGTATGTGGCAAATTTCACTCAAAAACTATAGGCTAATTGGAAAATGAAAAAAATTATACTTCTAAGTGTTTTTTCAATCGTTGGTGGTTTGGTAGGGTGTGAAGCCGAGCTTAACAAAGATGATTTGAAAGAAATTAAAGCGCTAAGAACAGAAGTTGTTTCGCTTCGCGAGGAACTATCAAAGCAAAATTCAATTTCGCTGACAGAAGAAGCGAATAAGAGCAAGGAAATTCCATATATTCCAATGCATTTCGCCGCACCAGAATTCAAAACGCAAGAAGACAAATGGTTTTATAATTTGGTCAATGAAAAAGGGTGGCGATTCATTGATGTAGTAAAGCTAGATGAAAGCAGATACCGGGTGAAATTTACTTCATCAAACCAGAGGGTCATCCTAGAAGATGAGATTGATGTACAGTCATTCGATATTGGCCATATTAAAAATACTGGCATGTATCAAGCCGATCTTAAATTTATCGTTAACCAGGAAGACCGATCAAAAGAAAGGGATGTGATTTTATACCTTTACGAAAAAATTAAGGCATCTACGAACTGAGGGTCATTGGATTATGAATAAGAAAGCAGATATAGCGTTTTTGGGTGGCGTAATCTTAGTCTTTCTGAGCTTATTAATTTTGGCGGCAGGGCTAAGGGCCGCGAACTTTCCCGAAAATGGCTCTGCCTGGGTACCAGGAGTATTATTCTATGCTGCCCCTTTTATTTGCGCGGCGATGCTCGGTAGCGCGTTTTGGTTAATAAAAAAAGCAAATGATATACGAAATAAGGCGAACCAAGAAAATTTTGAGTAATTGGAAAATGAGTAAAATTCTGAAGCACGCTATTAGCCTATGGCTCGAACTTACCAGCGGCCAAAAAAAGACACTGTGGGTTGCTGCTTTTCTTTCTCCGGTATTGCCTTTAACGGTCGAATTGATGAGGGTCTCAATTGATCCTGAAATACCGCAAATGTTTAGCACGATAGAGCTATTTATTTACGGCTGGACTGCGGCATTTTTACCGTTGGTTTTGATTGCATTTCTTGCGAACCTTTCTAGTTCTAAGCCATAGGAGCTGATTGGAAAATGTTGATTAAAATTAGAAAATGGGTCAAATCACCGATCTTCGGGCCTTTAGAAACTGAGCATTTGGAAGATGTTAAAGCCCGCCTTTATGCGTCAACAATTATTTTGGGCGGCTTAGTAATTACGCTCTCATTGTGTTTCAAATATCCGGCAGCTTGGTTATCAGCAATTGGTATCGGCTTGGGTTTAGTTTCTGTTATATTCTGCGCAAAAACATGGCAAACAAAATTGAAATGAGAATGGAGAATATTTTCATTTATAGACAATAGGTGCAATCTATGAATTTCAGTTTATTACAGCGTGTCAAAATCATTAATTCTCAGGAGTACTCAGAGATAACGGGAATGGAAGGAACAATCGTAAAACTCAGTCAAATGCCCTCCGATGTTGCCCCTTCGATTTCAGTTCTTTTGGGAAAAAATGTTATTGATGATTTACTTCCTACTGATATTGAAGCCATAAAATAGAAGCTTAATATTTCTATCGTGCAATTGAAAAGCCCCTTAAAAATCTATTCATGCAGCCTAGCTGCGCATTTGCAGCTTATAAAAAGCGTTTCTTCATTTTTCTCCTCTTTTTCAGTGATGTAGTGTTGTCACGTCCATATACTTGTTCATGAGTTCCGAAATTTCATATTGCCATTGACCATGGCATTACATTTCGACCATTTAATGGACGGTATTAAAAATGACAGTAGATCAGAATCCAGGCATTCAGCTAACCGGTTTCGGCGATCGCCTGACGTCATGGAGGCAGAACCTTCAGGACAATATTGAAAGTTCCGCACGCAAGGCAATTGATTCACATTCACAGGTAATGTTTAAACAACCGATGTCTGATACTCAGAAACTCGAATTTGAAATGGATCGGGTGATGGAGACTGCTGTTCAAAAAGTTGAAGAAATGAAGCAGTACGAAATGAACGTCGATAAAATCCGTGAAACTATTTTGCCGGCCATCCAAAATATGCCTTCACCATATCAACAAGGCTCCGAATTGAATTCAAAATTTGGGGAGCTCCAAAAGCAAGTTTTTGACCGTGTCGATGCCCAGATTTTGGGTAATGATGCGGTGTTCCGCCGTAATAATCGAATCAATGTTTAATTCCAACTTTAAAGGATTTTGAAATGCTGATACTTACGAGAGACATTGGTGAAAGCATTAAGATTGGTGACGATACAACAGTTACTGTTTTGCAAGTTAAAGGCAACCAGGTAAAACTTGGAATAAAGGCGCCTGATGATGTGGCTGTAAATCGTGAAGAACTGTATTTAAAAATGATTAATGAAACTGGCCGCAATGTCTCTCTTGCAGCGAAATAAAATTACGTCCCTGTGCTGTGCTCTTATGGAAGGCTAACCCCTTCCTTTTTTTTTGCAGGTACAGTTTTGTTCGGTTCTATCAAATTTGTAAGGATCTGATTATGGGTTACGTTGCAATTGATTTCACAGGAGACCCATCATGATTAACCAAGCAAATAACCAGGTAGTTTTATTCAAAAATTTCCATCGACCATCCAGTACGCCGTTACTAAATGGAATCCCGGTAATTTTTAGCGCAACTGAAATTGATGTAGCAATTGATCGCGGCGTGAAACGTCTCGAATGTTTCGTGAATGCAAATCCACTTAGTGAAAACTGGGTAAGTTTTGGGTGGATTGATGGCGGCCTTGATTCGCCAGCAGTGACCTTGCCCATCGGGGCATTACGAATGATCGAAGGCGATGTCGAGTACATGGCAAGTGATAACCCGCTTTTCGCAATCCCTTTTGAAAATGATTGGGTGCTTGTTTCGTTATTGATGAAACAAGTATTGATTAAAGATTTTGAGCCAAGCGATCTACACGAAAATACAGAACCGCTGTCTCTGGTTTCACAAAACTAATCAAACAATGGTGGCGATTATGGGCTTTGAATTTATCCAAGACGTGATGATGAAAGTTATTGCGCACTACCAAGAAGACAACATGCGTTTGATCGGATTGGCAACCTGGTTCATTGCATGGCGCGCGGCTTACTTGCTGTCCAACGACACCAAACATGCCTTCAAGGCTCACGTGCTTTACTCAATCAGTAACGTGTGCTTGCTGGTTTTTTATCTTTACTACGGTCACATTGAAATGGCTTTAATGGCGCTCACATTTCTCAGTACGTCAGTCAAGGGTTGTTTCACTTATAGACCAAGAAATTCTATTAAAGAAGCCATTCAATAGTAAATATTAAAAGTTATCCACATTCGCAGTTCATAAGTTTGTGGATTACTTTTCGTAATTCATTTTATTTCAGTAGTTTATACAAAATTTTTAAAGGTGTATGTTTTATGACCACTCCGCTGCCTCCAAACACAGTCAAATTTCCCATACCGCATCAAGAAAATATTTCCTGCCCATCAAAATCGTTTAGTGCCATTGGACTATCAGTTACGCGATCAGATTGCGGGACGATGTTGATACTTCAGTCAGTGGATGAATGCGGAAAGCCTCTCGGTGGAAAGATTCAGCTACCACTCGATTGCGATGTTATTCGTGATAGTTGCGAAGAACTTTTGTCCCACATTGTTGATGAAAAACAGCTTTCCCAATTTTCAAAAAATAACAACCAGATCGTCCATGGTGATATTCAACGCCGGCGCGAACGCTTTTAATCCGGTATATCGGTTTCCTCTAAATTTGCAGAAAATCTTCATTCTCGTACGTTGTTCTTAACCGGTAGCAAATGGCTACTCATTGAAGAGGTTATGAACAAATGCATCAGTCCAATTGGTGTGCGATGTATCAGCCGTGCCATGTGACAGTACTACTGCGACATTCCAATAAGCCGCACTTCCCGCAAAGTTGAAGTAATGATTCACCGATGTACCTTTTCTGTGTACGCCGTTGGCCGGTGTGGGAACCGCTAATGATCGTACTAAAAAGATGTTTGAACGTTGCCCTCAATAAATACTTTTCAATACCGCCATTCCTATCGGAAGTGGCTTTAATCGCGTGGGCGAAAGGCCGTCGCCTTCCTGTGCATTTGGTGATTTATTGAATCTGGCTACGTTGGCTGGGTGTTCCCACACCATAGTCAACGAGGTTTACATGAATCATCAGTTATTGTCAGGCACAATTCTGCCTACTGAATTGTCCATAGTTTCCACACTACCAATCAGTGGGGAGGAAGTTTACCGATTAGTCATCGATGACATTCAGTTGGTTGTTAGCCAGTCCAGCGACACAACCTACTCCATCTTTTCCCGCGCAGGTTACGAAGACCAGGTATCAGTATTCGATATCACATCCCAGTATCTAGAAGATGAGTATTCAACGCTTCGCAAATTAGTAATGGCCGCTTACTGCCAGTACCTCAAGCTGCATGTCGATCCCGATCTGGACCTTTCCATCTACAGCGACGAAAGTCTTGAAATTGAGCAATTTACACGGGACATTGAAAAAGCTATTCCCACCGCCTTCCAGTCGGAGGATTTACTGATTGATGAGGGTGACGCGGGCCAGTCATCTGGAATTTATTTTTTTGTTTTAAAAGAGCACTCCCAAGGTGAAGGGCAAGCCGATAGCTTTTGCCTTATAGAATTAGGGGTAACTCGGCCAGCCTATTGTGACGACAATTGTGATGCCGCGATCAGCTTGTGGGTAATGCCTAAGCTTGATGAAAACAGTAAGAACGAAATGGTCACCTCTCGCCGCAAATCCTTTGTAGGGCATTACATCTATGACGTGATGCGCCTATTCAAAAACTTCCCGTCCGAGACTACATCCATGTTGGGGGAAGCTTTTTCCAAAGCGCCAATGCAAAGCATTGTGGAAGGGCTGTTTTTTAAAATTGATGATTGGCTCTACCAAGCGACTAAAGAGTCTCTGGCAAGCTTATGTCCATCCTTAGAGTCTTTGGAAATTCAAACAGACTGCGCTTCAGACGATACCGGTGGTTACTTTAACTACATATCCACAATCACCTTTAAATCCCATTCTGACAACTACATTTTCTCGTACGAATCAGAGGGTTTTTGGGTTGATGAAGACCTCCTAAATGATAACGGGCAATTCGGTGGTGAAGGATACTCACTCTTGCAGGGGATACTGGGGGGAAGATTTCGCGACTAACGATGTTTTCCGGCTGGTAGAAACGTTGGCCCACCTGATGATGCGCCGCGACCGCCATTTCGAGTACATCACTCTCGCAGCGGTGGGGGTGACACAATGAAATTGAACGCCGCTACAGCAATGTTCCCGGGTGAAACCTACGTGGATGCTATGGAGAAATTGTCCACTGGACATGTCAGCGACGCGGGACTTCCCGTGTCGCTCTCGCAGGTGCAATTATGCCCTCAAAATCATGGTGTTTTGTCCAGAGAGCTGCTTTGCACTTTGCAGGATGGTTATCCGGAAACCGTATTCCGCCTTCATGCAACTTGTCGCCTTGCGGTTAATGGTTTCCGCCGATATGAAGCCTCCACCCCCTTACATGTAAGTCGTGCGTATTTTGCGGAAATGGCTGATCTCTCCGCTGCAATCAATGCGCCGGTCTACTCATTACACGCGGGCAGACGATCGGAGGCAACACTTGCCGAGATGATCTGGAACGCGTCCTTGCTGCAGGACATTTTCCATTGTCCCGTGGCCATCGAAGGCCTCTACCCCACGCGCGGGGAGACACTATTGGTGTCCACATGGGAGGAATACAGAACACTGATGGAATCGGGTTTGTGTTATGCCCTAGACATGAGTCACTTAAACATTGTGTCCACCCACCAGCGGGAATGGGACACTGGATTGGTCAAAGCCCTGCTCGAACACCCCAATTGTTTAGAGATACATGTCAGTAGCAATAACGGGTACTCAGATACTCACCTCCCCCTGATTGAGGACGCCTTACCTATTTGGTGGCCCGACCTGCATCTGGCGGGGCCCAATGCCGTTATCTTCACCGAGAGCAATCAACGCGCGCGTTTACCTGTGGGGGGGTCGCAATGAAGTTTGATTCCCAAACCTTCGATACAGCCAGCTTACTACGAGACGCATATCACCAGGTTAGCTGGACTCCAGATGTCATGCTCAGTGTATTGTCCGATTACCTTGATAGTTACGGGTCCTTGCCTCACCTTGCACACTACATCAGCCAACGGGTTCAGGAGGAATCAGGTAGCCCGCTTTATGACTATACCGATCCAATGGCAATTCCCCTCCCCTGCCCTTCCGGGGGAGACAATCGTCAAACGGCTTTTGTCCTTCCCGCGGACATTGAATCATTCAACGCGTCGATGGGTACCGCCAACGTGCGCCTACAGAAGAATGCAAAAGGTTTACTGGTAGAGGTTTATTCGCTGGACCGCCCGGGTGATGGCGTACGCGATTCAATGTTGACGGGCTGGGATGAGTTCGTACCGGCCGGGATGAAGATCGTCAACGTCCATGCCCTATTACAGATAGGGAAGCCTCACGAATCG
>CAIOHY010000270.1 GCA_903858205.1 uncultured Cellvibrio sp. | reverse complement strand
TCCGGTGGCGAAGTTGCCCCTTTTATGGGGCAGCCCGCATTGACCATGACTCTGGTGCAGGGGCTTATCCAGCGTACCGGTTGCGCCGTGTGCTCTTGTTACGCCGAGCGTGTGGCCGGTGGTTTCAAGGTAGTGGTGATTGAGGCGGACGCGCAAATTTATAGCCAAGACCCGCTCACCTCGGTCACCGGGCTGAATGCCAGCGTGGCGGCCTGCGTGCGCCGTGCGCCGGCACAGTACCAATGGGAATACAAACGGTTTCGCGGCTTGCCGGAACCTTATCCCAGGCGCTATCGGTTCAAGTGATTTCGATAACAGGGCGCAATTTATTGCGCCCGATAAATCGTTGCGCAAGGATGTGTTAGCAAAGTTCAGCGGCTACAATTAGGCCACTGTCTTTTTTAATAACTATTTTCCTGAACTTTTTTCTCAAATGTCTGGTTGTTGTGATGAATAAAAAATCTGTTTTGATGATGCGCCATCCCCTGCGCAAACTGGCGCTGGTGACACTCGCGATCACCTCGCTCAGTGCCTGTACCCAGCAAAAAGCGCAGCAACACCTGCAGAGCGAGTTGAATGCATCCAACGCCTGCATCGCAAAACAGGAGCAGCAAGCCCAGCAGGTCAGCGGTCAGCAGGCTGAAATCCTCCGTCAGTTGCAGGCTGTTCAACAGCAACTGGTGGTGCAACAGCAGGCGATAGATGCAAAACCACAGATTATTGAGCGCGCCGCGCCACAAGCTGCTTGTCCGCCCGTACCCGCAGCCAACAGCAAAAAAAGTCAGGCAAAGGAGCAACCTCAGACCGATAAACAAATCGTGGGCTTGCGCGAGCAGGCGCGGATCGCCGGTTTGAATATTGTGATGCAGGCGCGCATCAGCACCAATGTCGCTAACTCGGTGGTAGACGCGCGCAATATCCAGATGTTTGAACGCAATGGCGAAGAGTGGGTGCGCTTTACGATTTACAACCCCGAGACCAAAGAGCCACATGTACTGGAGCGCAAACGCTTACGTTTCCAAACCGTACAAACCGCCAACCCCACGCCGGATCGCCGCCCCGTAGTAGAGATTCGTTTCACTATCGGCAAACTCACCCAGAAGGGCGAATTTATCCTTGCCGACCGCAGCGCGTCGGAATATCCCATCCTGATCGGCCGCAATTTGCTGCGCGATGTCATGTTGGTAGATGTGAGTGGCAATAACCTCGCACCCCTGCAGCGGCTTGATGATGCAGCCAGCAGTACCGCTTCATCTGCTGCGAAAAAGTAATCCCGATCAACACTAACGCCGGCCACCCGCGCCGGTGTTGCAAGGCCCGCCTTTAAGGAATCACGTTCATGAAAAAACCTTCACGCGCCCCCTTTTACGCCGTCATCGGCTTGCTTGCGCTGGTCGGGCTGACCACCGCCTGGATGCGCCACCACCAGATGGAAATCCCGTTCACCCCCGGCGTGCAAAAACCCGTGTGGCTGATTGAGGCGCGCATCGATTTTGATGCCACCGGCGAGCCGGTCACTGCGCGTTTGGGTTTGCCCGATGATCCACCTGGCTACCGTAGCTTCAGTGAGCAGGCTGCCGCACCCGGCTACGGCTATTCCGTGGTGAGCGAAAACGGCGTGCGTCGCGGTGAGTGGTCCAAACGCGAAGCGGTCGGCCCGCAA
The DNA here is from genome assembly GCA_903858205.1 of uncultured Cellvibrio sp. Taxonomy (GTDB): domain Bacteria; phylum Pseudomonadota; class Gammaproteobacteria; order Pseudomonadales; family Cellvibrionaceae; genus Cellvibrio. Next base: position 6,864 of record CAIOHY010000270.1, on the reverse strand, counting down.
ACGATCTATTACAAAACCCAATTTATCGAAATGGATTCGGTCCCTTCCGTGCCCGCGACTCTTGAAGTGCCTACAGCAGCGCATGTCGATTGGGATGGTTCATCACAAGAGGCTGCCGCGCAGCAAGTTCTGGATACCGCCTACGCCAAGTCCAGCACCCCGCAAAGTTTGGCGCGCGAGCTGATCAAACTGCTGAACTCCGATACCCTCGATCAAAACTCGGCGCTGCTGCTCTCGGCCCAGACCGAAAAGTCCGCGCTGCTGGAAAAGTTGATCAATCAAGCGGGTATAGCCGCACGTCCGGCGTTGGGTTTGTATCTGGAAGATGCCCGTCGCCACCAAAATCTGACTCGTCTGGTGCAAGTCTATGACGGCAAAGACTGGGTGCTGTTCAACCCCTACACTGGCGAACAGGGTGTACCTGAGAACCTGCTGCTCTGGCATACCGGTGGCGAATCGATTCTGGATGTGGCGGGCGGCAACCGTTCGCGCGTTAGTTTCTCGATGATCCACCAAACCGTACCTGCGCTGGATCTGATCAAAGCCCAGTACAAAGACAGCGTGTTCAGCGTACTCAGCATCCAGCACTTGCCTATTGAAGAGCAGAGCATGTTCAAACTGCTGCTGCTGTTGCCGATCGGTGCGTTAGTGGTGGTGTTTATGCGCATCATCATCGGCCTCAAAACCTCCGGCACCTTTATGCCGATTTTGATCGCCATGGCGTTTTTGCAGACGTCACTGGTGTTGGGGGTTGTGAGTTTTGTCTCGGTGGTTGCCATGGGGCTGGTGCTGCGAACCTATTTATCGCGGCTCAACCTACTGCTGATTTCGCGGATTGCGACGCTCGTGGTGCTGGTGATTTTTATCATCTCGGCACTCAGTCTGGTCGGTTACCAGATGGGCCTCAACACCGGCATGACCATCACCTTCTTCCCCATGATCATCATCGCCTGGACTATTGAGCGTATGTCGATCCTCTGGGAAGAAGAAGGTCCTAAAGAGGTAATGGTGCAGGGCGGCGGCAGTTTGCTGGTGGCCGTGCTCGCCTATACCCTGATGCAGTTTGAAATTGTCGGCCATCTCACCTTCAACTTCCCCGAACTCAATTTGGTGGCCTTGGCGCTGATTATGTTGATGGGTCAATACACCGGCTACAAACTCTCCGAGCTGCGCCGTTTCCGCGCCATGGTGGATAACGCCAATGTGGGCAAATTGAACGATAGCAAGGGAGCCGATTGATGAGTGCACCCTCAACTCCTGTTGCGACTCCTGCACCGGCAGGCATTAAGCGCTGGTGGAATTCCTGGGTTAGCCCTTGGCGTTTAAAGAGCATGGGCATACTCGGTATGAACTGCCGCAACCACGACTTTATCGCCGCCTATAACCCGCGCAGCTTGTTTCCATTAGTGGATAACAAACTCAAAACCAAACTGCTCGCGGAAGAGTACGAAGTCGCCACGCCGAAATTGTTTTTCGTCGTGAATGTTCAGCATGAAATTGCGACCATTGAAGACAAGCTGATGGCGCTCGACGCTTTTGCCGTCAAACCGGCCAAGGGTTCGGGCGGAAAGGGGATTTTGGTGATTATCGGTCGCAAGGGCGACAAGTTCATCAAATCATCAGGTGTTGAAATCACTATCGACGATATCAAACGCCATATGACCAACGCCCTCGCGGGCTTGTATTCATTGGGCGGCAAACCCGATGTGGTAATCGTGGAAGACCTGATCCAGTTCGACGACTACTTCAAGGATTACTCCTACGAAGGCGTACCCGACATCCGCATCATCATCTTTAAAGGCTACCCGGTAATGGCCATGCTGCGCCTCGCGACCCACAAGTCCGACGGCAAAGCCAACCTGCACCAGGGCGCCGTTGGCGTGGGTTTGGATATCGCCACCGGCCGCGCACTCAAAGCCGTGCAACACTCCAAACCGGTAACCCATCACCCGGATACCAAGCGTGCGCTCGATGAAATCCAGATCGCCGATTGGCGCAACTGGCTGCTGCTGGCGTCCAAGTGCTATGAAATGACTGGCCTCGGCTACATCGGCACCGATCTGGTATTGGACAAAGTGCGCGGCGCGCAACTACTGGAACTTAACGCCCGCCCGGGCCTCGCAATCCAAGTTGCCAATGGCCGCGGTTTACTGCCGCGCCTGCGCCACGTTGAATCGCTCAAAGAACGCATGCATCGCACCGCTGAACAGCGTGTCGATTATGTAATGAAGACGTTTACGGCGGATGGTTTGTAATTCGTTGTTATCCATCACTCGCTACCAAATCGGGTGATGGATTTTTCTTTGTCGATAAAAGCTTGTCCCACATCAAATCCTGCAAAAAATTGGTTGATTGAAATCAAAAACCGCGCGCGGTGAAACGCGCAATCTACTCCTGAATGCACTGTTGTTCCGTTAACCGAACAGTGCGATAACCGATGGAGAAATCACTATGTTAATTTCAGGTATTGTGGCCACAGCGGGTTTGGTGAGTGTATTGCTGCTCTTGTTGGCAGGTGCGTTGGCACTTGCGGCAGTCGATAAACATTTGGATGCCGGGCGAGAGCACTGAGCCTCGGCAGCTATCACACCTCCAAGTTCAATCGGGACTTTAATGGAGCTAATTGCCGCTCTGCGCCTATAATGCGCAGATCCCATCAGGTAATTGTGCTCCATGTCCTACTCGCCGGTTTCTTATTCGCAGGAAATTCCAGCACAGGCTGAAACGACGCTCGCTAATCGTCCGTTAGCAGGCTGCAGTTTGCGTATTGCATTGCTCGGCTATCGCAGCCACCCGCATGTGGGCGGGCAGGGCATTTATCTGCAGTATTTAAGTAAAGCCTTGGTGGAGTTGGGGCACAGCGTTGATGTCATTTCCGGCCCACCTTATCCCGACTTAGATCCGCGTGTGCGCTTGATTCAATTGCCGAGTCTCGATTTATACGCGCACCCCAATCCCACCCGCGCTTTGCGGCCAAAACATCTGCTGTCGCTCGCGGATTTTTACGAGTGGTGGAGTAAATTGAGCGGTGCTTTTGGCGAACCCTATTCATTTGGTCGCCGTTTGCATGCGTATTTTAAAAAACATAAACCGCATTACGATATTGTCCATGACAACCAAAGTCTCTGTTATGGCTTATTAGATTTACAAAAACGCGGTGTAAATGTTATCGCCACTGTGCATCACCCGATTACCCAAGACCGCGATCTCGCACTCGCTGCGGCGACAGAAAAAGGCCAGCGCTGGTTAATCAATCGCTGGTACAGTTTTTTGGTGATGCAAAAAAATGTCGTGCAGCAACTCAAACATGTGATCACTGTCTCGCACCAATCGCAGCGCGATATCACCGCTGCATTTGATCGCTCGGCGCAAGATATTCAAGTGATTCCAAATGGTGTTGATGCAACTATTTTTAAACCGCACGACAATATTTCGCGCACACCTTTTCGTTTAATTACCACCGCCTCATCGGATCAACTTTTAAAAGGTCTGAGTGTACTCTTGCGAGCGCTAGCGCAACTGCGCGATGAATTTCCCAATTTACATTTAACTGTGATTGGAAAATTAAAAGAAAATGGCGAAACACAAAAAGAACTGCAGGCGCTAAATTTGCAAGACGCGGTTCAATTTAAATCCGGCATCAGCAATCAGGCACTCGTCGAAGAATATGCGCAGGCAAGTATCGCCATAGTGCCTTCGCTCTATGAAGGTTTTGGTTTGCCCGCTGCAGAAGCCATGGCCTGTGGTGTGCCACTTATTTGCAGCGACGGTGGTGCATTGCCGGAAGTGGTGGGTGATGCGGCGCGCTTGGTGCGCGCGGGCAATGTGGATGATTTGCTTACTGCGCTGCGCGAATTAGTGATGGACGATAAAGCGCGCGAACACTTAGGTGCACAGGGGCGCGCGCATATCCTGCAACAATTGAGTTGGGATTGTGTGGGTAAAAAAATGGAAGCTTATTGCTACCAAGTGTTTCAACACGAAGCACAGGGTGGCGCAGTAGAAGACCGCAAGTTATCGTGCGAGCAGGTACAAAATGCTTACGATTAATTTTCGCGATTTTCCACTCAATAGCGGTGATCTGGTGTTAGATATCGGCTGCGGAGAAGGCCGCCATGCTATCAACGCTTATTTGCATGGCGATGTCACTGCCATCGGTGTTGATTTAAATCATCGCGATTTACTTACCAGCCGCGAACGCTTTCTCCCTTTTGCTCAAACCTCAACAAATAAACAATTCTATTTGCAACAAGCCGATGCGACCCAATTGCCCTTTGCTGATCACAGTGTCGATAAAATTATTTGCAGCGAAGTGCTGGAACATATTCCCGACTACCAAGGCGTGCTCGCTGAAATCGAGCGTATCCTAAAACCCGGCGGCCTGCTCGCCATCACTGTGCCGCGCGCTTGGCCAGAAAAGATTTGTTGGTGGTTAAGCCATGAATACCATCAAGTTGAAGGTGGCCATATCCGCATTTTCAACGGCGAACATTTGCGCCGTGAAATAGAAAAACAATCGTTTCAATTTTATAAACGCCACTGGGCCCATGCACTGCATTCACCTTTCTGGTGGTTGAAATGCCTTTGGTGGAAAACCCAGGATACCAATCCGCTCATCAAAAGTTATCATCGTTTATTAGTTTGGGATTTAATGAAAAAACCTTGGCTTACACAAACCCTGGAAAAATGCCTGAATCCAATTATGGGAAAAAGTGTGGTGATGTATTTCAGGAAAGAGAATTCACAATGAAAAATTTGTTACTCACGAAAGGATTTTTCCCTGAGTCGCTACTGCGCCCAACCGTCAATTATATTTTGCAAACACAATTACCCAACGGCTGCATCCCTTGGTTCACCGGCGGAAAAGCCGATCCCTGGGATCATATCGAAGCGGCAATGGGTTTGACGATTGGTGGTGAGTTAGCCGCTGCACGTCGCGCTTATCAATGGCTTGCACAAGAACAACTTGAAGATGGGAGTTGGTGGGCAAATTATCTCGGTGATGAGCCGGTCGATAAAGATCATCGCGAAACCAATTTTATTGCCTACATCGCCACCGGTATTTGGCATTATTATTTAGTGACGGAAGATGCAAGCGTTCTGCGCGAATTTTTTCCGACGGTAAAAAAAGCGATTGAATTTGTCTTGCGCTACCAAGCACCGACTGGAGAAATTTACTGGGCAGTCGCTGAAGATGGCAGCGCAAAAAAAGATGCTTTGGTAACAGCATCCAGCTCAATTTATAAAAGCCTTGAATGTGCGATTTTAATTGCACGAACACTCGGCGAAGAATCAGCACATTGGTGTAAAGCCTATCAACACCTCGGAAATTCACTGCGTCATCACCCAGAATGTTTTGATCGCACCTGGGAGCCAAAAACCCGCTTTTCTATGGATTGGTTTTATCCAATCCTAACGGGAATTGTGCAGGGAAAAGCCGCGCAGCAACGGATCGATAATAAATGGCAAACATTTGTTGAACCTAACATCGGCTGCCGCTGCGTAAGCGATGAGCCTTGGGTAACTGTTGCAGAGTCCTGTGAATTAACACTCGCATTATTAGCAGCAGGCGAACACGCCAAAGCGGTAAATTTATTTAGTTGGTTATTCCAATTTATGGATGCAGATGGTGGTTACTGGACCGGCTACAATTTCCGTGATGATGTCATTTGGCCCCGCGAAAAAACTACCTGGACCACTGGCGCAATTCTATTGGCCGCCGATGCTTTGACTGAACACACAGGCGCCGCGAGACTTTTTATTCAATCTACTTTAGATTCGGAATCGGTAGTGGATAAAACAGTCCAAGCACTGCAGGCAAAAACCGAACACTGATCTTTAAAGAAATTAGCGACTATGCGAATCCCACGAATTTTTACCGAACAACATTTGCTGAGCGGCGAACAGATAGAATTAGAAGAATCCGCTTCGCACCATTTAAACAAAGTGCTGCGTATGCAAGCCGGGCGCGAATTAATTCTATTCAACGGCGCCGGTGGTGAATTCGCTGCGACTATCCATGAAGTGAATAAAAAACATGTGATCGTCAGCGTGCAAGAACACACAGTGGATAATCGCGAATCACCACTGGAATTAGAGCTCGCCATCGGCATTTCGCGCGGCGAACGGTTTGAGTGGGTACTGCAAAAAGCCACCGAACTCGGCGTCACCAAAATTACTCCGCTCATCACCGAGCGCACTGAGGTAAAAGTTGGCGGCGACCGGCAAGAAAAAATGCACGACCGCTGGCAACACATCCTCATCAGCGCCTGCGAACAATGCCAACGCAATTTGCTCCCTCAATTATCCGCCCCCATCCAAATTTCCGATTGGCTTCCACAGGTAAATTCTGATTTACGTTTTGTCCTCCATCACCGCGACAGCCAACGCCTCCCCGCCGATAAAACGCCTGCCAGCGTCACCCTGTTAATCGGCCCCGAAGGCGGCCTAAGCGAACGCGAAATCGCCCACGCACTGGAGCAGGATTTTAAAGCGCTGACCTTGGGGCCAAGAGTGTTGCGCACAGAAACCGCACCGGTAGCGGCGATTAGTCTGGTGCAGTATTTGTGGGGGGATTTTTAAATCGGCTGGTCTGTAGGCATATTTTTAGATTCAACTACCGAGGATTTCTCGGTAGTTGATTGGGAAGTTTTACTACCCTTAAAAATACGCATTTCAAATTTTTTGATTATCTACAGATACTAGACTTTAGAAAACCAACCACCCCGCCAACCATAAGTTAGCGACCCAAAAACTCCATTACGTCATTAGTGCCCCATGATTTTTATAGAAAATCATGAGGCACTTTGTTTTCTTGCTTCAAATCTACGATGGAGGCTCGATTTTATTACAGGTCATGCCCAG
>CAIOHY010000269.1 GCA_903858205.1 uncultured Cellvibrio sp. | reverse complement strand
TGGATCAATCAATGAATATAAAATATCCATCACTAAATTGACAAGAACAACAAATAAGGCAAAAACCACTATTCCAGCCTGAACTACAGGGTAATCACGAGATTCAATAGCACCTACCAACATACTGCCAACTCCTGGTCGCGAAAAAATAAGTTCAATCGCAACAGAACCGGATAGCGTTGATAGAATAGCTAAGGCCAATCCCGTCACAATAGGTAGAAGTGCATTTCTCAGCGCATGACGGTAGATAACTCGGCTTTCGCTTGCACCTTTGGCACGGGCCGTACGAACATAATCTTTAGTATTGACCTCTAATAAAGAGGAGCGGGTAAGTCTGCACGTAAATGCGGCTTTTATTAGACCTAGAGCCAGTGCAGGTAGCGCCAAGTGCCACAATTTATCTGCGAATCCTTCCCCGCCGCCACTTATTGGAAACCAGCCTAGATTTAATGCAAAAACAATCAATAAAACTGCTCCTAGAAAAAAATCAGGAATCGCATAACCTAATAGTGAAAAAAATCTAGAGCTGTTATCTATCCATTCCCCTTTGTGCACTGCGGAAGCGACACCTATGGGGATTGCTATAACTGTCCCTATAATAGTTGCAGCTATTGTCAACTCGATTGTGTAAGGCAGATTTAGCTTTACTAATTGAGCTACTGAGAAATTTGTTGACAATGAATTTCCGAAATTGAATTGAGCAGAATTTATAAGAAAATCAATATATTGCTTCCAAATAGGTTGATCTAACCCCGTTTTTTGACGGAAGTTAGCCAATTGCTCAGCCGAGGCATGTTCACCCAAGACCGCTAATGCAGTATCTCCCGGCAAAATCCTTAATGCAACAAATACCAGTGTTAAAACCAATATAAGAGTTGGAATTGCGTCAAAGATTCGCCAAAGTATTGTTTTTAGCATGCCGCGAGTAAATTATCGATTCGTATTGGAGTGTAATCAGCTGATGACAGCTCTATCTAACCGCCAATAGGCGTACCCAGATTTAACTTCGAAGCCAAGCTTAACTTTGGGATCTCTAACGATTAAGTAGCCATTGGTACTGATGGCCAATAAAGGCAAGTCCTCCAAAACTTTCTTTTCAATACGTTGAAAAATTTCAATGCGTTTGGCGTAATTGGCTTCTTTATTTCCTTGATCCAAGAGTTCATCTATACCAGGAATCAAACTCCCGTAGTGTGAGTAGTTTTGGCCGCCCGTACCATCGCTTTTTACTTCTGCAACTTTAGCTACATTTTCAATTAGCGGCACAGAGGGAACTGGCGGGTAGGCTGATGAATTTTGTGGAAGACTGTTTTGATCTTTTCTGTTATTGGCATGAAAGGTTGTATGATCAATCGTCTGCAAATTAATATTGACGCCTACTTTGCGCATTTGGTCCTGAACAATTAGCATTAAAGCTTTATAGTCTTCACGTTGGCTGGTAAAGGCATCAATCGTAAATCCGTTTGGAAAGCCTGCTTCAGTCAATAATGCTTTAGCTTTTTCCGGGTCAAATTTATATTGAAGATTAGCCGGTAGGTTAGATTCAATTAATCCACCAGGAAATGACGGTGCGTGCAAACCATAAGTTCTTCTGCTGATAGGGTCCATGGCCTTAACCAGTAAATCTCGATCAATTGCATGAGCAAAAGCACGACGGACTCTCACATCATTGAGCGGTTTGCGGGATAAGTTGAAATGCATGGTGAATAAACTACCAGGCGCAGCCACATCAAACTGCATTTGTGGATTTTTTTGTTGAATTGATTTTGTCCAGCCTGGTGCTCTAACACCTTCAATCATGTGTACGTTACCCGATAATAGGGCTAAGGTTCGAGCCGTGGTATCAAGTAAATAAAGAATTTGCAAGTTTTTGGTCTTTGGGGCACCCATGAAATAGTTTGGGTTGGCCGTTAATAAAATCCCTTTTGAAGGATCTGGATCAAGGCTTACAAATTGATACGCCCCAGTTCCAATGGGGTCTCTTTTAATGTTTTCGCCTTTTTCTAAAATAGCTTTCTTTGACATGATCAAAGCGGTGTAATCCGTCAGTGTTCCGCCAATGAATAAGGGGTCTGGTTGTTTTAAGGTAATTACGACACCGTACTTGCCATCGGCCTTGACGTTGGAAATACCTTCAAAGATTGATTTAGTGGTACCACCCTTAGGGTCTCGTGCACGGTCAAGGGAGAAAACGACATCTTCCGAGGTCATTTCGCCATATCCTTTGTGAAACTGAACGCCTTGTCTTAATTTAAAAGTCCAAACTTTTGCATCTGCAGACATTGTCCAACTTAACGCAAGACGCGGCTGAAATTCTTCGGGCTTTTCTGCAAATCGACCATAGGGAGAATCAATCAACGTGTCATGAATATGTACTAAAGACCAGCTGTCAGCACCTTGAATTGAATTAATTGGATCTAAAGTAGCGTTGCCACGTGCAGCAAATGCTATCTTTAAGGTATCATTTGCCTGGGCTTTTGCTGTAGGTAATACTGTGCTCGAACCCAGTGCGATGGACGTTGTTATGATATTACGACGTGAGATTTTCATATATATACTCCTAGAATTATTAAATAACTTTCAAATTAAATACTGTCTTCTTTTAATAGCATTAAAATATTAACTATATTTTGGTAGGGTCGTAAGCCCCATCTAATGGAGTTTGTATCACTGGTTTGACCATTACCCAGGCCATCAGTTCGAAATCAACGGATGGACCATCGCGATGTTTGGCCGGTCGAGAGGACGGGCGATGTAGGTTAACTTGAGGAGGTCGTAGGTCACCGACGTCGTATTCGGGAGGATCAAGGTGTTCGATGTCGTGTCAGCAACGATGATGAAACTATTGGTTCGGCCGGAGAAGAGACCTCCGAGAGCCACCGATCCACCGGCGAGGACTGCAACTGAGATGCAAATCACAGCGGCCAAAGTATGTTTCATTCTGACTCGGCCCCCATTGTTATGGTTAAGTTTCAGTTGCAAGACTGATGTATCAGGTTGATGTATCCCAATACATTTTGACTATTTTTTTCAATTTACAAACTTCGTAATAACCCTAGGTTTATGCCAATAATCCTTGCTTCCCCCTTGAAAACCTCAAAACACCTTTCCAATTCCATTCGGCAGAAGCCGGGCAAGTGCAACTAAGCGTCAGGGGTACCGGTAGCGGCACGCATTTTTACGCGGTGTTGTTCAAGTCGATGGCCGGTGTAGACGCAGTGCTAGTGGCCTACCGGGATGCGCCTGAATTCATCCCCTCTGTGATGGGCGGGTCGTTTTTTTGTTTGGCATCCTGGCGCAGTGCAAGCTCCCGCCCGAGATGGCTCGTCGCGTCGACCAGGAAGTTGAAAAGGCACTGGCTAAGCCGGCCTTCAGGGACAAAGTGCAGTCAGACGGCACCGAGATCGTGGGCCTGGGCTACGGCGGCTTAGCTGAGTACCTGCGCCAGGAGCTTAGAACGTGGAAACGCTCCCTTGAACTCAGCGGCGCCAAGGTCTATTGATCAGCGCAGGCGGGCCGCGGGAATTTAGACCGCGTCAACCTTGATGTTTTGCGCCGCCACGACCTTTTGCCAGCCGGTGAAGTCTTGCGCTAAAAACCGGCCCAGCGACTGCGGGCCCTGTGCCGAGGGCTCGATGGAGTCGAGCTGAAAGCGCGCCAACACATCGGGTAGCTTGACCAGTTTGGCCACCGCCTCGCTCAGGCGCTCAACAATGGCGTCGGGTGTTCCTTTGGGGGC
>CAIOHY010000268.1 GCA_903858205.1 uncultured Cellvibrio sp. | reverse complement strand
GGGGTTGGTTTCTTGCTCATGGATCACCTCTGGAGTAAGTTTACTCAGTTTCTAAGGTGTCCGATATTGGTGGAGGGGATCACTCTTGCACACTAAACTGTCGCACAACCAACCATTTGTGTATTTTGACGCCAATGACTAGCGTAAAAATAACCTTTTACTATTATGTATGACTGCTGCTTCGCGGTTTTTTGCCATGAAAGGGTTGGATTGGGTGCACCCAATTTAAACCTTGTAATGGCACCAGTCCAAGAGAGGGACTAGCGCGAAACCCACTGCAGCAGCCTTCATTTCGATTATAAAAATAATTTCTCGAGGTATTTTGCTATGCGCAATAACGTATTGAATCAACTCGGCACAACACTCCTGTTCCTCGCCGCACCTGCTTTATGCACCCAGGCCTGGGCACAAACACCAACACAAATTAGCAATTCGACGATAAAGGCGTCGGCCAGCAGTAATGATGGGCACCTCCCAGCGTTCACATTAGACAACAGTCTTGAACCTAACTCTCGCTGGTCCGCCCAGGGCGATGATCAATGGATCACCTATGACATTGGCTCCGTCAAAACCTTGGCGCACATGAATATTGCATTTCATCAAGGCGATATTCGCAAAACCAACATTGAAATCAAAACCTCTACTGATCTATCAAATTGGAAAACGGCCTTTAGCGGCTACAATCCTTCGTCCACACTAAGCTTTCAGCGCTTCGACTTGAAGGCGAGCCAAGGGCGTTACGTAAGAATCATCGGGCACGGCAACACCAACAATAATTGGAATAGCATCACCGAAGTGCAGTTATTCGCTGCAGCGCCTGCCGAGCCCGTTTGTACTGGCTGCTCGTCGCAACAAGAACTGCAAAAGTATTTTGATGTGGAAGGCCTTTCACCCTACGTGAGCACCGGCCGCCTGCGTTTTGATGCGCTTGCCTCTAAGCATGTGACGCCCAATGGCCACGGCTGGCGCAATGAGTTAACGATTAAAAAGTCGTTGCGCACCGCATTTAACAAAACCTACGAGCGCCTTACTGCCAAGGTATCAGTGAATCTATCCAAGGGTTCCAAAACCATCATTTCGCAATTTCACGCGGCTGATACAGGCACTTTGGTAAAGGTCTATGTGTCGGACACATCGGAATCAGGCTTTTCTAACAGCATATCGACTGATGGTATTTTTGATGTTTATGTGCGGATGAAAAATGAAAGCGGTAAGGAGCAAAAGTTTAGCCTTGGTTCAGTCAAAAGCGGCGGCAGCTTCTCATTGGATATTGTGAATAACTACGGCGATGTAACCGTAAGCGCTCTCGGTACCAGTGCCTATCTGCGTGTGAAAAATGATCCGGGCGCATTCTTCAAATTTGGTAATTACCTACAAGCACAAGATCCAGACACTATGGATCAGGTAGAAAACAGCAGTATGTTTAGTGACTAGACTTTAGAAAACCAACCACCCCGCCAACCATAAGTTAGCGACCCAAAAACTCCATTACGTCATTAGTGCCCCATGATTTTTATAGAAAATCATGAGGCACTTTGTTTTCTTGCT
>CAIOHY010000267.1 GCA_903858205.1 uncultured Cellvibrio sp. | reverse complement strand
CTCGATCTTTTGCGCCCTTATCGCCTGCGAATAGTGTTCGCCCTGATTGCACTCGTCGTGGCCGCCGCTTGTGTGCTATTGATTGGTCAGGGTCTAAAACAGGTTATCGATAAGGGTTTTGTGGCTGGTAGCCCCGAGCTGCTCAACTACGCGCTGCTGGGATTGCTCGGGGTTATTTTGGTGATGTCGGTGGCGACTTACAGCCGGTTCTATTTGGTTTCCTGGCTGGGGGAGCGGATCACGGCCGATTTACGCCGCCGCGTGTTTTCCCATCTATTAACTCTTTCACCGGTTTTCTTTGAGCAAAATCGCACCGGCGATGTGCTTTCACGCCTGACCAACGACACGACCCAACTGGAAACCGTGATTGGCTCCAGTGTTTCCATGGCGTTGCGCAATGCGTTGCTGTTACTGGGCGGCTTGGTGATGTTGGCAGTCACCAGTTTAAAGCTCATGGCGCTGGTGTTGGTGGCAATCCCCTTTGTGTTAGTACCGATCATTGTGTTCGGCCGCCGCTTGCGCAAACTGGCGCGCGCGAGTCAGGACAGTGTGGCGGATGTGGGCGCTTATACCGATGAGGTCATTCACGAGATTCGCACGGTACAGGCCTACGGGCATGAACCCGCAGCTGTCGAATCCTTTAATCAACGGGTTGAGCAAACCTTTGGTACAGGAATTAAACGCATTCGCCAGCGCGCGCTCTTGGTCGCTGCGGTTATCACGCTGGTATTCAGTGCGGTGGCGATGATTTTGTGGGTCGGTGGCCACGATGTGTTGGCAGGTAGTATTAGCGGCGGCGAGTTATCGGCGTTTATTTTTTACGCCGTGATAGTCGCCAGCGCCATGGGTACGATTTCAGAAGTCATCGGCGATGTGCAGCGCGCTGCAGGCGCAACCGAGCGGTTAGTTGAATTGCTGGCGACACCATCGTCATTGCCTATGCGTGAACATCCGCAACCATTACCCAAGCCTGCGTGCGGTTTAGTAGAAATGCGTGCGGTGAATTTTGCTTACCCTACGCGGGTGGATTCACCGGTTTTTGATGGTTTTAATTTGCGCGTAAATCCCGGTGAAAAAATTGCGCTCGTTGGGCCTTCGGGTGCTGGCAAAACGACGGTGTTTCAATTGTTGCAGCGCTTTTATGATCCACTTGCAGGTGAAATATTGTTGGATGGCGTTGATTTAAAAAATGCGGATATCCAACAAGTGCGCGAGCGTATTGCACTGGTACCGCAAGATCCGGTGATTTTTGCCGCGAGTGTGCGCGACAATGTTCGCTATGCGCGCCCCAACGCCAGTGATAGCGATGTTATCGCTGCATGCAAAGCCGCATTTGCGATGGAGTTTATCGAGCAATTACCGGAAGGCTTGGATGCCTATCTCGGCGAACGCGGCGTGCGGCTATCGGGTGGGCAAAAACAGCGTATTGCGATTGCACGCGCAATTCTCGCCGACCGGCCGATTTTATTATTAGATGAAGCGACCAGCGCGCTCGATTCCAATAGCGAACAAGCCGTGCAGCAAGCATTGGAGGTGCTGATGAAAAACCGCACCACCATTATGATTGCGCATCGCTTATCGACCGTGGTGGATGCCGATCGCATTCTGGTGTTGCAGCAGGGGAAAATTGTCGCAAGCGGCACGCACACCGAATTATTGGCGAACAGTGTTTTGTATCAGCAGCTCGCGCGTTTGCAATTTCAGTTGGACAGCTAACCAAGAGCATTACACATTTGTCACTGCCGATTACGGCCCACCCTCCTTTGAAGAGGCAAAAGTGGCTGTCGATAAGACAACCAACATAGAAATTCAATTGCGTTAGGGAAAAAGAATCGCCTTAAACCGGCAAGGGAAAAACGCTGATAAACACACTGCCCTTGCCCGGCTCACTCGTAATTTTCAGCTCTGCCTCGTGACGCATTAGCACATGCTTCACGATGGCAAGCCCCAATCCGGTTCCCCCGGTGCTGCTGTTGCGACTGGCGTCCACACGATAAAAACGCTCGGTCAAGCGGGGGATATGCATAGCATCAATGCCCGGCCCATTATCGCTAACGGAAACATAAAAGTGCTTTTCATCTTGCCAAAGCAGCACACTGACTTTGCCATCGTTAGGTGTGTACTTGATCGCATTGGTAACCAGATTGGAAAAGGCGCTGTGCAGTTCCTTTTCATTACCCAATAGCAACAGAGGCTTTGTCGTGTTGTTGCAGATCAGCGTCAGTTGCTGGTTTTTGTCTTTGCTAAGCACTTCCGCTTCACTTTTGACGATGGTCAGCAATTGTTCAATATTGATCGGTCTGTGGTTGTGCCCCGCCTCTGTGGTTTCAAGCTTGGAGAGAACCAAGAGATCATTGATCAACAATGACATGCGCTTGGCTTGCTGTTGCATTTGTAGCAAAGGTTTATCCCAGCTGGGGTTACTATTGTTATCGGCGAGCGTTTCCACATAACCGTTTATTACCGTCAGCGGCGTGCGTAATTCGTGTGAGACGTTAGCGACAAAGTCCTGCCGCATTTTTTCCAGGTTGTGCACCTGCGTCACATCGCGTACGACAATCAACCGCTCCTGCTTACCAAAAGGGGTGATCTGAAATTGCAGATGTTTTGAGGGAAAACGTGGCGAAGGAAGTTCCAATGGATCTTCAAAATTGCCCTCCTCAAAGTAGCCCACAAATTTCGGATGGCGGATAAAGTTGATCACCGACTGCCCCTGATCCTTGGTACTGAGTGCGAGCATGCGGTGTGCGGCAGGGTTCCAAAAATCCAAATGGCCGCGTGCGTCGAGAATAATCAACCCATCTTTCAATGCGGAACTGATTTCCTGGATACGGTTGATCACCGCCTGCAGGTTGTCTTTTTCGACCCGTTGCTCACGTTGCAATTGGTAAATGTTATCGAAAATTTGCCCCCAGATACCGCTCGCTTCCGGGGCGCGCTCCGTTTCCTGCCGCAACAACCATTGGTTGAGACGACGCATTTGCCAAAGCATCATTAGGATATAAATAGAACAGCCAATCAGCATCCAAAGCGCATAATAATCGCTGAAGAAGCCAATCAAACTGCAAATGGCGAGAATAACTAGAATGCGCTGGAGTTCAGCACTAAAACCTTTTAACAACGGGGGCGCCTCTCGGTTCTGAATCAGCCGCCGCATGCGCTTGGCCGTGCGAGACACGCCGTAAAGAGCTCCTTGTAGGCTCATCATTCACATCCTGGTCGCATAAGGTCTTGCACTGCCAAGCGTTTGCGGCGACTCACTAAATCGCGTGATCAGGCTTCAATACGGGTAGAAAAACGATAGCCCGTACCACGCACTGTCTGGATCAAATCTTCATGGCCATCAATGGTCAGGGCTTTACGCAGGCGACGGATATGCACATCAACTGTGCGCTCCTCCACATACACGTTGCCACCCCAGACGTGATCCAGTAATTGGCTGCGAGTGTAAGCCCTTTCTTGGTGAGTGAGAAAAAACTCCAGCAGACGATATTCGGTCGGGCCCATATCCACAGACTGATCATTAATGGTAACACGGTGGCTGGCCGGGTCCAGACACAGACCCTGTACGGTAATCGGAGCGGAATTGATTTGCGGATCAGCGCGGCGCAAGACTGCTTTCAAACGTGCCACCAACTCGCGTGGCGAGAACGGCTTGGTGATGTAATCATCGGCGCCGACTTCAAGGCCCTGAATCTTATTATCTTCCTCGCCCTTGGCGGTCAGCATAATAATGGGCGTGTTCGCGGTCACTTCATCGCGCTTTAGACGACGCGCCAGCTCAAGACCACTGGTACCGGGCATCATCCAATCGAGCAGGATCAGGTCGGGCTTTTCATCGATGATGATGCTGTGCGCATCCTGAGCGTTGCTGGCTTCCATAACGTGATACTCAGCCATTTCGAGTGCTACCCGCAGCATATCGCGAATAGCGGATTCATCGTCGACGATAAGGATTTTGCGACCACTCATAAATGTTCTGCCTGAAATGTCAATGACGCCCCACCGGTTTGTGAAGCTATTATTGCAGCTTATTTAATAAGCTCAGTGTTACACATTTATGACACAGGGCAGGATATTTAGTATCTACTGAAAACTAGTGTCCGCAACAAGCCCCACAAAGACCGCCACTCCCACCCAATTGTTATTGAGAAACGCCTTAAAGCAGGCGTCGCGTGCGCGGAAACGGATTAGCCACTGTTGATAGATAAACAAACCGGCAGCAACAGCCAGACCCAGGTAGTAAAAGATACCCAACTCAAAGCGATTGCCCACCAATACCAGCGCATAAAGCGCCATGATTTGCAGCACAGCCGTCATCAGCCGGTCTTGCTCACCAAACAAAATGGCGGTGGATTTAACGCCGATTTTCAAGTCGTCATCGCGATCTACCATGGCGTAGAAGGTGTCATAAGCGACCGTCCAGAGCACCACCGCCAGATAAATCAGCCACATTCCCTGATGCAGCTCACCGGCTTCTGCCGCATAGGCCATAGGTATTCCCCACGCAAAGGCGGCGCCCAGTACCACTTGTGGTAAATGGGTATGACGCTTCATGAATGGGTAACAAAAAGCGAGAATCAGACCGCCAACAGACAGTTTTATGGTGAGCGGATCAGTAAACAATACCAGTGCAAAGGCAACCAAACACAAGACCACAAACAACCCGAGCGCCTCACGGCTGGAAACAGCGCCAGTGGCCAAAGGACGGTCTTTAGTACGCAGAACTTTGCCATCGATTTTACGATCAGCAAAGTCGTTTATCACGCATCCTGCCGCGCGCATCACTATCACCCCCAGGACAAAAATCACCAGATTTTTGATGCTGGGCACTCCCTTGGCAGCAATCCATAAACTCCAGAGCGTTGGCCAGAGCAGCAACAAGGTGCCAATCGGGCGATCCATGCGGGTGAGGCGCCAGTAAACCGCGGCTTTATCTTTGATTTTGGCGACGATATCGCCTTTTTCCGTATTTTTTATCGCACGTTTGATAATTTTTGCTGCATGAACACTAGCCGGGTCAGGGCGTTTAATCACCTGTTTTTCGTGTGTATCAGCTGCCGGGTGGCCTAGGGGCTCTATGATCGGTGTGGTCGGTGCCACGATTGGGCCTGCCACTTTCGGTTTGCGCACGGCGGGTTTTGGCTCAGTCGCATCGCTTGCATTATTGGCAACTTTTTTTGCGGTCGGCGGCTTGCTTGATTTGGGTTTGCTCGCTGCCACTGGCGGGGGCTTAACCGATGCGTCAGGGCCTACCGCCGGTTTGGCCACTTTCTTGACCGCCGGTTTTGCGCTATCAGCATCTACCGGCGCGGCCTTTTTCGCGGCAGGTTTTTTCGGCGCTGGGACAGGGGGTGTTACATCATCGGGATTTGTCATAGCCAAAACGCCGTTTTATTGAGTTTTTGGAGCATGCGGGAGCCGGGCGATAAAATCCGGTAAAAACACTTCACTCACCAGCAGCGGTTTTTCTTGCAGATAAAACACTGAGCGCCGCCCCCAGAGTATGTGATTGTTAACCAAATCACTGGGGGCATACGCATGATCGCGACTAATGCGGGCCACCGCAATGGCACTGCGAGTTAACCGTGACTGACTGAACAAATAGGCACCCAATGGGCGCGTACCCTGCTTACGCAGGTGGCGTAGCCGACCAGTCAGACTGGCGAGCGGCAGGATACTGCGTGCGAACACCCAAGGCTCATTATTGCCGCAGAGTATGACCTCGCGGATAAGCGCCACTGCCGGCCGCCGCATTCCCAACACCAGACGCTCGTTCATGCTTGGCAGTCCGATTATCTGCCGCACCAGTTTTACCTTGAAGTTGCCCGCACGCATTGCAACCAGACGCGCTGTGAGTGAGCCGCTGTCGGTCAACCAATCCTGGAGAATGAGACTAGGGCGCTGCAGACGAGCAATGCGTGACAACGGCTGCCATAACAGTGACGGCTGGGGCAAAACTGTCTCCTTTATCGATGAAAGAATGAGGCCAGGGCGATGAATGGTGCGGCAGTTTAGCAGTTTGCGCCCTAATCGGTATGGCATTGGGTGTGGCCGCAAGGACACTAATGCAGGTAAACTCCGAGGCCTATTGATTTAACCTAGGAGAAAAACCATGCACAAGACCGACATAGTAGTAGCGCTCGCGAACAATACTGACTTGGGAGTCAACAAGGCCGACCTCGTGGTATCAGCCTTTATTGAGCAAATCACCAATGCACTCAGTCGGGGTGAATCTGTTGCGCTGCTCGGATTCGGCACTTTCAATGTCAGTGCCCGCTCCGCGCGCGAAGGGCGCAATCCGCAAACCGGTGCGACCATCCAAATCGCCGCCAGCAAGACCGTGACCTTTAAACCGGGTAAAGGTTTGAAAGACGCCGTTAACGAATAAGATTGTCTTTTCCCCCAATGCGGCAGGCAGCTGCCGCATCCGCAATAGCACACCGGCCACACAATAACCCCAAGAGGTTTCCCGCATGACGTTAACCAATAAGATTTTACTCGGTATGGTGCTGGGGCTCGCGGTCGGTGTGATATTTAATCTGCTGTTGGGCATAGATGACAACCAGGCGCCCGCCAATGCAGTCGGGAAATGGGTACAGGTTTTCGTGATTGATGGCTTGTTCGACATCGTCGGTCAGATTTTTATTTCATCACTGAAATTATTGGTAGTACCACTCGTGTTTGTCTCGCTGGTATGTGGTGCAGCTGCGCTCGGTGGCCAAAGCCGCATGGGCGCGCTCGCAACCAAGACACTAGGGCTGTACCTGTGTTGCACTTCTATCGCGGTCGCGCTCGCAATTAGTTGTGCGGTGTATGTGCAGCCGGGTGAAGATGTCGACATGGCCACTGCCAGCAGTTTTACAGCGCCCGAAATCCCCTCCATTAAAGAAACACTAATCGATATAGTCCCGAGCAATCCGCTGCAATCCATGGTTGAAGCGAATATGTTGCAGATCATTATTTTTTCGATTTTATTCGGGCTGGCAATTTCGCGTACAGGTGGAGACGTTTCCACCAACATGATTCAATTTTTTAACAATTTGAACGATGTCATTCTGCGAATGGTGATGATGTTGATGCAACTGGCACCCTATGGAGTGTTTTGCCTGCTGGTCAAACTCTTTGCCTCGCTGGGCATGGGTGCGATCGTCGATTTGGCCAAATATTTTTTTACCGTGCTCTTTGTTTTATTTTTACACGGCATAGGTTTTTATGGTCTGTTAGTGAAAACGCTATCGGGTTTGAGCCCCTTGATATTGTTTAAGAAAATGCAAAAAGTCATGCTGTTTGCATTTAGTACTGCATCCAGTAACGCCACCATTCCGATCACACTGCGTACGGTTGAACACGACCTGGGCGTTGACAACAGGGTTGCCAGTTTTTCAATACCGCTGGGTGCCACTGTGAATATGGATGGCACAGCCATTATGCAAGGCGTAGCGACA
The DNA here is from genome assembly GCA_903858205.1 of uncultured Cellvibrio sp. GTDB lineage: Bacteria > Pseudomonadota > Gammaproteobacteria > Pseudomonadales > Cellvibrionaceae > Cellvibrio. Next base: position 543 of record CAIOHY010000267.1, on the reverse strand, counting down.
GTTTTTATCGCGCAGGCCTACAATATTGATATAGGTATCGCCGGTTATTTAATGGTGATTCTCACAGCGACCCTCGCATCCATAGGAACCGCGGGTGTTCCCGGTGTAGGGCTAGTAACCTTGACGATGGTATTGCAATCAGTAGGTTTACCGGTGGAAGGTATTGCGTTGATTATCGGCGTGGATCGCTTATTGGATATGGTGCGCACCGGGGTCAATGTGGCGGGTGATGCGGTAGTCGCCGTTATCGTCGCAAAAAGCGAAAACATGCTGGATATAGAGCGCTACAACAACATGGAGCTCAATGCGGAAAATGATCCCATTGAAAAAAGTTAAGCGCTTAATTGAAATAAATAGCTAAAAAATAAAAAGGCGAATTGTAAAAAAAATTCGCCTTTTTGTTTTCGAAATTTATTTTCGAAAAATGTTTTCTGTCATTAATGACGCGTTGTATTTTCCGTATCAAACTCAACGCTGATCGACAAATCCTCTACCAGACACGGCCACCTTTCAAGTTCTTCGGTCCAACCTTTTTCACGATGG
>CAIOHY010000266.1 GCA_903858205.1 uncultured Cellvibrio sp. | reverse complement strand
GCCGACCAGACCCGTCAATACTGCCCAACCGTTCAAGGCATTGCGTGTCCCGTATTCATCACCCGCGGTGTTCGTTATGTGTTGAGTGTTCATAGGTTGATTCTCCAAAATCCAGATTTATGTTCCGGTGGAAATATGCCGGTGCATCGCCGGCATAACCACCAATTTCCCCACTTTTCGACATTTTGTCGGCTGGTAGGCTGAAATTAACGACGACACAGATTGGCAAGATGGCACATTTGGCAGGTGGATGAAGACTTCGGCATCACGTTCGCAACACCGGTCAGGAACTCTCGGGCCAATGCCTGTAGGCGATCAGTCCAGTGCGTTTTGATGTCTGCCCAGGTCGAAGGCAAATCGACTTTTAGGGCATCGGCGGGGACGACTCCATAAGCAATACCCGAGGTCTCCGCAATGCCTTTTAGCGCCGCGCCCCCTCTACGTACCTGTCCATAAGCAGCACCAACGCAATCATCATTCTCAACCACGGCATACAACGGAACCTGTGGTGAATCAGGGCGCTCGCCAGCCCAGTCATTTAAACTGGTGAGGCCGGTCTTGTAGTCAATGTGGAAACGACGACCCTCAACTTCATCCACGCGATCCCGCTTGATTTGGATGGGCAGGCCACCGATGTTGGTGTTAACGCGTTCTTCGCAGGAAACAACGGTGAATGGCTGGCGACCGCGTTCTAACTGGAGCCATTGCCCTATAACGGTCAGCAAGCGCTGGCGCTCCAGGCCGAGCAAACGCTCCCCAAGATCCACGCGACGACTTTTAAGCCAAAAAAATGCATAGTCGATGGCTTCGTTAATCAGCTGTTCCTCTTCTTCACCTTGTAACGACAGAAGGGCTGTCTGGTTCTCCAATTTTTTCCAAATAAATTCAAGCACCAGGTGAACCAGATCCCCGCGATCGGTATGGCTTAACCCCAAAATGATTTCTGGCAGTTCATTGGCCTTTAAGCGGTACTTCGCGAACGCCTGGAAGGGGCATTTTGCTTGGGATGACAATATCCCGGTACCGCCTCGAACGGTCGATGGATCGACTACTGTTACAGGACTTTCCGAAATGCTGATCGCAGGAATCGCGCGGTAAAGAATGCGGGTATAGTCGTCAATAGGGGCGAGGGTTAAATCGTCCTTATCAATGTGGGCAATGTCGTGTATCAGACTGCTGCAGCGAAGCTCCTTATCGTTATCCCACTCAGCGTAACTCATGACCAGATGGTCAGCGCCGGCAATAAGCCGCTCCACGATGCGTTTGCTAAACGCGAGCTCACGCTCACTGGTGGCATGGGGCATGTTAAAAGCCTTTTGCGCACTCATTGGTATGAAGGGGTTCGGCTGGGGTGCCTGTGGCCAAATGTCATCGTTAAGATCCATTACCCACATGTAGTCAAAGTGGAGGCCTGCGGCTTCCAAGATACCCAGGATCTGGACGGGTGAATCCGCTGTTTCCGGCTGGAAAACGGTTCTGCTGACGCATTGGCGCAAAAGACTGAGCGCCTTGGAGCGGCTGCATTCGGTATATACCGCATCGAGCTTTGACAGTTGATCCAACTGCGCATGCCAGTGGGTGAGGGCCTGGAACTCTTCAGAATCCAAATTACGGTCGCCCGGCCAACCAAGAGCCTCCAGTGAACGACCAAAGTGGTATGCCCATTGGGAGGGTTTTTGATTGGTCGTTGTGTTTGACGTGTGGGTCAGGAACTTGGCAATGGACTCGGCCAGGCGCTCGGGGCAGTTCATCATCTGGATGACATTATCCAATTTCAGTGTATTCGAATGACCTTCTTTCAGAATGAGGTCAAAGCGCGCGCGTACCAGCTGCTCCTGCTCTGCTCCCGCAATGTAGGGTGAACGCAACAAAGCCGATATTGTCGTGTGTGGCGCTCTGCGCTCTCCCAAAGCGATGAAATCAAGGGCATCTCGAATGAGCGGGATATCGCCAAGCGGTACCCCCGCCGAAAAGTTGAAGGGAAGGGTATAGCGAGGTACCTCTGGTAGGAGCGCTTGTGGCTCGAACACTCGCACAAAGGCATCTTCTATCTCACTGCGGTATTTTGTAAGCTCCGGACACACGATAGCCACTGTCACACCGTGTTTGCGCTCCAAAGCTGCTTTTGCCCACTGTGCTGCTAACAGATACTGGTCCGCGCGTTCGCGGGTAGCTACCTTTGAGGCGCTATCAGGAAGCGACTCACTATCAGAATGGCGTAACTCGGCACCGGCCGCACCAAAGGCGTCAAATAACTTGTTGATCAGGGGAGGTGTTTCATCCCAAGAGAACAAAACAACACGGTCGGGCAGTTTGAGCACTCCGTCTCTAAGCGCGTTGCAAATAACTTCGATGCAGGTTTCTGGGGTAACCCAGTGGCGTGAAGTGAGTTCGGCGATCATCCGATCGTACCAGCGGTGGTAACTTTCGGATTCCAGCGCGTCTGGCGACAAGGCTGAAAAATCGTTAAGGCACCACAATTGAAGTGTTCTGTATGCATCCATTGCGGGGGATGCCAAGGTCGTGGGGTTGATTACCCCCATTTCGTGGGCATCTGAGCTAATAGTTTCGGTCCAGAGGGCGTGAAGCTGGTTCGTATCCG
>CAIOHY010000265.1 GCA_903858205.1 uncultured Cellvibrio sp. | reverse complement strand
CCCGGCAACACCGCCGCCGATAATGGCCAGATCGAGATGGATACTAAGCGGCGCTTGGCTCATGGGTGCTGCAATTCCGTCAAGGGCAAAGGGGCTGATTCAAAATGGCCGCGCAGTATAAGTCTTTCGCGCTCGAATTACCCTTGCCGCGGCAGCGGGTTCTACTGCTAATATGCACAAAAATTTTACGAGTATGTAGAGCGCAATGTCATTCACGTTATTGTTAACCGATGTAATTTCTCCGCTGGGTAAGGCGTTGGAGCATGAGTTGGAACGCGAGCCGTTCAAATTGTTGCTGCCCTCCGAAACTGAGCTGGATTGGTCTGATGCGCAGAGTCTGCAAGCCTACCTGGATAAACATCAGCCGGATTTGATTGTGAATTCTCGTGGCTGGGAAGAGGCCTTTCACTCGGGCGGTCAGGCCGCGCTCATCAACACGGCTCGTCAACTGGCGCAGGTCTCTGCCGAAGCGCAGATCCCCCTGATTCACCTATCCAGTTACAGCGTGTTCGGCGGCGATGGTAAAGGCACTCACAGCGAAAAAGACCCAGTCGCACCGCTCAGTGATGTCGGGCGCGCATTTGCAGAGGCAGAACAGGTAATTGCTGAGTCATTGCCAAAGCACATTATTGTGCGTTTGAGTTGGGTAATTGGTGCCTACGGGGATAATTTGCTCACGCGTCTACTCAGCGCATTTCTCGCTGGTGCGTCCGTTACCGTCAATCGTCGTTTGCGCGGCGCCCCCACGGCGCTATCGGATGCGGCGCGTGTCGTTGTCGCCATGAGCAAACAAACTTCCTGCGGCGCTGGCAGCTGGGGGGTAATGCACTACTGCAGCGCCGATGCCTGTACTGAAGACGAATTTGCCGAACAATTACTGCAGCTGCTTATCCAACAGCAGCTGCTGACTGCTGAGCCAAGTTTAAGTTTGGTTGATAGCGAACCCACCGACGAGCCTCTCAGTGCCATCCTCGGCTGCCGCCGCGCGCGCGATTATTTCGGCATCCAGGCGCGCTCATGGCGTCCCGGTTTATTGCCGCTGGTGAAACAGTGGTTGCATAACCGCGAGCAGATTAAAGCGGCGCAGTAGTTTTCCCCATAAGAAAAAACCGCGATGCGCTAATGCGGCTCGCGGTTTTTATTTTTCTAGGGGGGCTAGTTAGACGCGCTGCCCTTTAGATTCTTTGGAATACCAACGTTGCGTTTGTGCCGCCAAAACCAAAGCTGTTGGACATGACGCGATTGAGTTTAACGCCGTCCCGACGCTTGAGTGCGATCGGCATGCCTTCCGCTTCAGGATCGAGTGTTTCGATATTGGCTGAGGCGCAGATAAAGTCATGTTCCATCATCAGCAGGCTGTAAATTGCCTCTTGTACGCCGGTGGCGCCCAGGCTGTGGCCGGTGAGTGATTTGGTGGAGCTGATGGCGGGAATGTTTGCGCCAAAGGTTTCTTTGATGGCGCGCAATTCGGCCAAGTCACCCACTGGAGTGGAGGTGCCGTGGGAGTTGATGTAGTCGATGCTGCCATCAACAGTCGCCAGGGCTTGCTTCATGCAGCGCACCGCGCCTTCGCCTGATGGTGCCACCATGTCGTAGCCATCGGAGGTTGCACCGTAGCCGACGATTTCGGCATAAATTTTTGCGCCGCGCGCTTTGGCATGTTCGTATTCCTCTATCACCAAACAGCCGCCGCCGCCTGCAATCACAAAACCATCGCGGTTAGCATCGTAAGCGCGCGAGGCTTGGTCGGGGGTTTCATTGTATTTGGTAGACAGTGCGCCCATCGCATCGAACAGGGCGGTCAAGGTCCAATGTTCTTCTTCGCCGCCACCCGCAAACACAACGTCTTGTTTGCCGAGCTGGATTTGCTCAAGCGCTACGCCGATACAGTGGGCGCTGGTCGCACAGGCTGAAGAGATTGAGTAATTAACCCCTTTGATTTTAAACGGAGTCGCCAAACAGGCAGAAGTAGTGCTGCCCATGGTTTGCGTTACTCGATAAGGACCAACACGCTTGAGGCCTTTTTCGCGCAGAATGTCGGCTGCTTCAACCAGATTCATGGACGAAGCGCCGCCAGAACCCATGATGATACCGGTGCGCTCGTTGGATACTTGTTCTTCGGTCAGGCCGGAATCGGCGATAGCTTGTTGCATGGAGAGATAGGCGTAGGCCGCCGCATCGCCCATAAAGCGCAGAACCTTGCGGTCGATCAGCTCGGACAGGTTGATATCAACGGAACCGGCGACATGGCTGCGAAAGCCCATCTCTTTGTAGGTTTCCTGGAATTTGATACCGGAACGGCCAGCGCGTAATGCATCCAACACGGCATCTTTATCATTGCCCAGGCAGGACACAATTCCCATACCGGTAACAACAACGCGTTTCATAGGCTACCTCTTTCGTATTTAGCAACAGCACCCGCGCAACGGTTCGTGTCTGGCGTGCTTAAATCGGACATAGTTAAAAGGCGAGCATTATGCCACAAGCAGTTGGGCGCTCGCCCGTTATCATTGTTCTGGACAGTTAGAAGCTGTCGGTGTTCTGAAACAGGCCGACGCGCAGGTCGTGCGCGAAATAAATATCTTTGCCATCGCAAGAGACGCGGCCATCAGCGATGCCCATGATCAGCTTGCGCTCGATCACACGCTTCAAGTTGATGTGATAAGTGATTTTCTTGGCGGTGGGCAGGATTTGACCGGTGAATTTGACCTCGCCACAGCCCAGTGCGCGACCGCGACCAGGGTTTCCTTTCCAGCCTAGGAAAAAGCCAACCAGTTGCCACATGGCATCTAAGCCCAAACAGCCTGGCATTACCGGGTCACCGGGGAAGTGGCAGTCGAAGAACCACAAGTCCGGGTTGATATCTAACTCGGCGATAATTTCACCCTTGCCAAATTCGCCACCGGTTTGCGCGATGTGCACTACGCGATCCAGCATCAGCATGTTGGGTTTGGGCAATTGTGCATTGCCTGGGCCGAACAATTTACCGTCGCCACAGAGGAGCAGGTCTTCGCGGCTGTAGGAGCTTTTGGGTTCAAAGGTCATGGGATTTACTCTGCTAGTGATCATCGAGCGCGGGCTGTGCCAGCGCAAAAGTGCGCCATTCTAACCGCTGCAGCTCAGTTGTCCAGTTAGACGGGCGCCAGCCGCATGCGCGGCTGTCATGGATTGTCGGGAATTGGTTAGAAGCTGCGCGCCAGCGAGAACTCGGCTAATTGCTTCATCGCGGTGGTGTAAGTGTTGTCCGGTAATTGTTGCAGTTGCAGGAGCGCCTGCTGCACTTGCTGCCGAGCGGCTTCCAGAGTGTAGTCCATGCCGCCGGTGGCTTGAACAATATCCAGTACTGCAGGTAGTAGGCTGGCATCGCCGGTGCGAATGGCGTTGGCGATAGTTTCGGCCTGTGCCGGTGTACCGGTGCGCATGGCGTGGATCAGCGGCAGCGTAGGTTTGCCTTCAGCCAAATCATCGCCCACATTTTTACCGAGGGTGGCGGCATCGCCGGTGTAATCCAATGCATCGTCTACCAATTGAAAGGCGACGCCGACATGACGCCCGTACAACCGTAATGCCTCGCGCTGTGCCGGTGTTGCGCCGCATTGCACGGCAGCGACTTCACAGGCAGCCGCAAAAAGAATGGCGGTTTTTTTGTCGATGACGCGGAAATAATTTTCTTCATTCACATTGGGATCTTTGGCATTCACCAACTGCTGCACTTCGCCTTCAGCGATGATATTGGTGGTATCGCTCAGGATCGCCATCACGTCCATACTGCCAATACCGACCATCATCTGGAAGGCGCGCGAGTAAAGGAAATCGCCCACGAGCACACTTGGCGCATTACCCCATTGGGCGTTGGCGGTCGGGCGGCCACGGCGCAGGGCAGACACATCCACCACATCGTCGTGCAGCAGAGTGGCGGTATGGATAAACTCGATAATCGCTGCCAGCGATAGGTGATCTTTGCCCTGATAACCCAGCGCATTGGCCGTGAGTAATACAAGTAACGGGCGCAGACGTTTGCCGCCCGCTTCCACCAGATAGTGGCCGATATTTTCAACCAGACCGACATCCGAGTGGAGCTTGTCGATGATGAGTTGGTTGACTGCGCTGAAATCGTCTTTAACGGCCTGATGGAATGGCAACATGGTAGTTTCTTATCTGTCTGGGGTGAGTCGGTTATTGGCGTCAGGGCATTTGTGTGAATTGACTAAATGACCGGCGGCAATGCTAGCAGTGGAGGCTTGAGAGTCAAGGAAAAGCTGGAGCGGAAAGCGCATCAAACCAGTTTACGTGTAATGGGTGCGGATGTTTACAGGCCAGTGAGCAGTAATCTTGTGCCCCTAGTGTCCACTGGTGAAATTGCCATTGATCGCTATCCTCGCCGAGCGCCGGTGCAATTTGCGCCTGTATCGCACCACCGGCGAGATCAAACGCTATCTTCTCCAGCCCGGCCGAAATTCCTGTGCCTATGGCTTTAAAGAAGGCTTCTTTCAAGGTCCACAGACGATAGAAGTAATCGTCTTGCGCTGCGCCTGCCAGCGGTTGTAGTTGAGCAAATTCGCAGGGGTGATAATAGCTCTCGGCGATACTCAGGAGATCCCGCGCACTGCGCGCGGCTTCTATATCCACCCCGATAAGTTCCACCTTGCTCACCGCCAACAGCGTCCAATGCCCACTATGGCTCAGGCTAAACTGAAGCTCACGTTGAGGCAGATAGGGCTTGCCTTTATCTGTACGTAAAAATTCCACCGCCGCCGGCGCCAAATTCAAGTAGTTCGCCAGCATCTTGCGCACTAGCCAGCGGCTGGCGATGTGACTCTCTTTACCGCGTATAAATTTCTGTGCCCGCTCGCGCTCGCTGGCGCTCATGATGTGTTCCGCCTCGGCGTAGTGCGTTGCGGTGAATTGGCGGATGTCCAGGCAGTGAACATGCACATCCTGTGCGCCCAACTGAAAGCCCGGCTTGGCTTGGTTGAATTGGGGCGTCGGCAGTGCTGTTAGCGATAAAGTCATGAGGGCGGTTTAGTTATCGATAAAAGCGCCCATCATACGCGTTTTGCGGTGCGCATTTGTGCCTCGGTCACACTCGCTTTGCGCCGCCATGATAAATCAGCGACAATCCGCGCCCTTAAAAAAACGAAACTCATCTTGGAGCCATCATGCAAATCACTGCCGACAAAGTAGTCAGCTTCCATTACCGCCTGAGCGAAACCGGCGGCGAGCTGCTTGAATCATCTTATGACACTGAACCCACTCTGTATCTGCACGGCCACAATGGCTTGCTGGCAGCTTTGGAAGAGGCGTTGGAAGGCAAACAAGTGGGCGATAAAGTCAGCGTCAACGTTACTCCTGAGCAAGGTTATGGTGTGCGTCAGGAAGGCGCGGTTCAACGTATCCCGATCAAGCATCTGCACGGTCACGAGAAATTAAAAAATAAACTGAAGCCCGGCATGAAAGTCGCCGTAAATACTCAACATGGTCCATGGGATGCAGTGGTGTTGAAAGTCGGTAAATTCAATGTGGATATCGACAGCAACCATCCTCTCGCCGGTAAAAATCTCGACTTTGAATTAGAAGTCGTTGACGTACGCGATGCGACCGATGAAGAGCTTGCACATGGCCATGCTCACGGCGTAGGTGGTCATCAACACGATTAATCTGGCGTGGCATAGGAATGGGGGTGCAGGTTATGTTGCGAGTGCAGGTTATGTTGCAAGTGCAGGTTAGGTTGAAAGTGCAGCTTGAAACAGTCTGCATAGGTACCCACTTAGGTGTTATGCGATCATTAACAAGAGCGAAATCATCATGAGTGCGACTCAAATAAACTGCCCCCATTGTTTTGCCACCAATCGCCTGCCGGCCGAGCGCCTTGCGGATAATCCCAATTGCGGCAAGTGCAAACGCCCGCTTTTTGTTGGAAAGCCATTGGAATTAAATCCCGGTAATGTTGCCAACACGATTGAGAAAAATGACATCCCGGTGTTGGTAGATTGCTGGGCGCCTTGGTGTGGCCCCTGTCAAAGTTTTGCGCCCGTGTTTGAACAATTAGCGGCACAATCCGAACCTTATTTACGCTGCGCCAAACTCAATACCGAGGCTGTGCCATCCATTGCGCAGACCTGGGGAATTCGCAGTATTCCGACGTTGATTTTATTTAAAGGCGGTAAAGAAGTGCAGCGTGTTTCTGGCGCTATGCCTCTGCAGCAATTGAAAGCCTGGTTGGTGCAGGCCGGGGCGTTTAACTAAGTTTGTCATCCTCGCGTACAACTGCATGGATGCAGGAGGTAGGGCGACACAGGAGTCAAAGCCGAGCGGGGATTTAAATTGTTTACCAATAACGCGGCAATTGTTTTTTGATTTCGATATAGCCGTTGCATTGCTCGATATATTCCCCAATCAGCAACTGCTTCATAATTCTGCTCACCATCTCGCGCGATGAGCCAACCATATTGGCGATATCCTGATGCGTCACTTTCGGGTTGTGGATACGTTTTTTATCATCGGCGAGTTTTTCCAGTGCATTGCTCACGCGTCCGTAAACATCCAACAACGCCAGATCTTTTACGCTATCGGTTAAATCGCGCACGCGGCGAGTGAGTTCCGTAATTAACACCATCGAAAATTCCGGGTGCTTATTTAACAGCTCCAGCACACCCGAGCGCGGCACCAACACCATTTCACAATCGGTCACCGTCACCACTGAAGCTGAGCGCGGTTGGCCATCCAGCAGCGACAGCTCACCAAAATATTCGCCCTCTTGCATGTAATTCAGGTTGACCTGGCGGCCATCTTCATTGGTCAGAAATGCGCTCGCGGTTCCCTTGCGAATAATATACAAATGGCTCGATTCATCGCCCTCGGTGACCAGCACCGTATTTTTTGGGAAGCGGCGTTGAATACTGAGTTTTTCCAATTGTTGGAGATATTCGGTTGGCACATCGGCAAAGAGGCGTACGTTCTCTAACATGGGATTGGCTTCTGTTGTTATGGGGTGGGAGTTGGCGTTGCGCTCATCATAACGCCTGAGGTGTGGCAGGGCTAATATTGGCGCTGAAATTTACATAAATTTGTGCGTTTTTTCACTGCGCGGAATCTCTTTTGCTGATTTGTTGTTATTGTCACGAAAACACACAATAATCGCCGCCACAAACGCCCTGCTTTCTGCGGCAAGGATTAACATTCTTTCACCACAAACCGCTATCGCACGGAGAGCCGACTGCATCATGGTCGCCGAACACCATCAACATTGTGAACAGACACTCATGTTCACCGACATCGTCGGCTACTCGCGCCTTATGGGGCGCAATGAAGCTATGGCGATAGAAATGTTGGGCGACTACCGCAAAATTCTGCTCTCACACATTGAAGCGCAAAACGGCAAATTAGTGGAATTTATTGGCGATGCAATTTTCGCCCGCTTTGATTCCGCTGCCAGTGCAACCGCTGCTGCCATCGCCATCCAACAACATCTGCAAGCGTTTAATGAAGTGCGCGATAAAAAATTACCGCCACTCCAAACGCGCATCGGCCTGCACAAAGGCGAAGTGATGCTGCGCGATGGTGCAGTCTTCGGTGATAGCGTCAATATCGCTGCGCGCCTTGAACCCCCTGCCGTCGCCGATGGCATTTGCATATCGCAAACCGTGTACGATGAAATCCGTTTCACACTCTCATCGCCCGCAAAACGTTTGGGTGTGCAAGCGTTAAAAAACATCCAGCAAAAAATTCGCGTCTATTTAATCAAACCCTCCGGCATCGGTTGGCGCGACCATCTGTTTTATTTTTTGCGCGGCCTCAACAAAAAAATCCATGCCTACCGCTATCCATTAACGGCTTGTTTGTTCGCGCTAATCGTCGCCGGTTTTTATTTTATCCCCCGCTGGTTGGTGCCGGGTTACGCGGCAAATTATGTAGAGATCGCCGATTTCCAAAACCTGATGAATGAAAAAGGCGATGCCGATTATTTCTCCGCCGGTATCACCGAAGCCGTGCGCTCGCAATTAGCGGATATGCGCGATGTGTATATCGTGGATGCGAAAGAAGGTATTCATGCGCCTATCCGCTTGGAAGGGAGCGTGCAGCGCTTGGGGGATAACTTACGAATCGCCTACCGCCTATTTCGCCGCAAAGATAATGTGCAAATTGCCGGTGGAAAGTTAGATGGAACCTATCAGGATATTTTTATTTTGCAGGATCGGTTGGTTGGGGTATTGGGCGGTGTTGGGGTGTTGGGCGGTGTTGGGGTATTGAGATCGAAGAGCGTCGTGTAGGGAAAGAGTGT
>CAIOHY010000264.1 GCA_903858205.1 uncultured Cellvibrio sp. | reverse complement strand
GGTTTGCGTTTAGGCGACACAATGGGGCTGGATTTTGACCATTGCAAATATGCTGGTTTTGGTCGGACAAGAATGAGGAGTTGGGTAGCGGTGAGAGAGAAGCGTCGAGAGAGAAACGTGGAGAGAGAAACGTGGAGAGAGAAACGTGGAGAGAGAAATACATGGCAGTGGGGGGGAATAAAAAAAGGGGCCTAAGCCCCTTCTGATGCATGCGCTAACCTCCTTGTCTACCTCCTTGCCTGTTATCTTCCTTGCTCTAACGCTTTTTATAGTGGACTAAATGGGTTACTGAATCATTAACGTCCTGTTAAAGAATCGTGACATTTATGAGCCTATCAAGCCGCCATCGTTTTTGGTGACGATTACGGTCGCTGAACGTGGACGGGCACCGCCACCTTCTGGCCAGCTACTGGTGAAGCTTGTGGGAGTGGAGCGGTCACCTGGATGTTGGATATTCACAAACAGGGTTTTCATATCTGGCGTACCGGTAACACCGGTCACTTCCGCATCGATCGGCCCAACAAAGAAGCGTTTAACTTGCTTGGTTACCGGGTCGGCCGCCAGCATCTGGTTGTTGCCATAAGGGCCGGTGCCTTGTTGGCTACCGCTCATATCCGTTTGAATCCAGAGCACGCCACGGGGGTCCATCCAAAGACCGTCGGGGCTGGCGAAGTGGTTGTCGGCTGTGAGGGTGACTGCTTTGTCGCCGGTGCCGGTCACTGTGCCTACATCGCCGCCGAGCAGGAAAATATCCCATTTGAAGCTGTTTTTGCCGGCATCTTCATTCCAGCGAATGATGTGGCCGGTAGCGTTGTTGGCGCGTGGGTTAGCGGCATCAATATTGGCGGCGGTGCGGCTGCTGTTGTTGGTGAGAGTGAAGTAAACCTCGCCAGTCGTTGGATGCACAGCGCCCCACTCAGGGCGATCCATTTTGGTGGCGCCCATAATATCGGCAGCCAAACGCGTGTTGATCAGTACATCCGCTTGGTTCGCAAAGGTTACACCGGCAGTAGCGGCTTTGGCGGTAAAGGCACTGTTGGTGATGTCCAGTGGCAGCCATTCGCCGGTGCCATCGGCATTGAACTTGGCGACATAAAGCACGCCGGTGTTGAGCAGGTAACCGCCAGCGGTGGCTTTGTAGTAGTTATCGGCAGAGATAAATTTGTAGATGTATTCGTTTTGTGAGTCATCGCCTGAGTAGCAAACAACGGGCTTGCCTTCTACTGCAGGGGCGAAGATCACGCCTTCATGGCCAAAACGGCCGAGGGCAGTGCGCTTCTGTGGGCGAGCTTCCGGGTCGAAGGGATCAATTTCTACCATGTAACCAAAGGTGTTGGGTTCATTGCGGTAGTCGTCCATCGCCGTAGCGCCCTTGGTTGAGGCATCAAAGCGCACATATTCATCGGCGGCTGAGTCAGCCAATTCCCAGAAGTAACGGCCGTTTTTGGTGCCCACACCGTAGCGCTTGTGCTCACGCGCTTGGGTGGCATCTTTATTCACAAAGTAACCGGCCCAGTTTTCTTCGGCGGTCAGGTAGGTATTCCACGGTGTTGCGCCCATGCCACAGTTGTTCAAGGTGCCGCGGGTGCTGGTGCCGTTGGGGCTGTATTTGGTGGCGAGCATGGCGGAGCCGGACGCTGGGCCGCGGATATCCATTGGCGTAGCACCAGTAATACGACGGTTGAATGGGCTGCCGTTAACCACTTCCCAGTTGCTGCCGGTTTTGCGGATATGAATCACGCTCACGCCGTGTGCAGCTATCTCTTTGCGCACTTCATCGGCAGGGCGAGTTGCACCCAGAGTTGGGCCATTTTTGTGGAAGAGTTTGTCATCGATGTATTCGTGATTCATCACCAGCAGGCCTTCGCTGGAGTTGGTGCCAGTGGTTTTGGCATCCATTGGGAAAAAATGAACGCCGTCATGGTGGGCGCCGACTTGTTGTTCCTGGTCGGCTCCGGTGTTAGTAGCATCTGCCTTGTAGGCTGGCATGGTGCCGGTCAGCGGTGTACCCCAAGGTACAAAAGAGGTCGCGCTGTAGCCGGTGGGAACGGTAATCGCATCGTTGCGGTTGGCAGCAATAGCAGTGAATCCAAGCAATGGCGCTACTGATGAGGCGGCGCTACTGCTGCTAGATGACTCGGAGCTGCTGGAAGGTGGGGTCGGAGATGCTGCAGGTTTTTTGTCATCATCGCCACCGCAGCCTACCAAGCTCGCGCCCATAAATGCAGCAACCGCAGTGCTCAAGCTGCCTTTCAAAAACTGGCGGCGCTGGGTCATTACTTCTGCAAAGGTGGTGTTGTTGGAGTGGTTGGAAAGAGGCTCTATACCAGAGTTGTCGATTTCATAAACAGTATGGTCGGTCATCGGTTGCATCCTATGGTTTTCTGGAGGGTTTAAAGAGGAATGGCAACGATTAAAGCGACGCACTATGTCAGTTAGACGACATTTTTTTGAACATTTGATAACAGTCCTGTGACGCGGCGATCCTAAACCGCTCGAAGAGGCGTTAAATCGAGCGAATCACAATGATTACCCCCGCAGGCAAATCTGCTACGCTTGGCGGCAAATACCCTCAAATAATTAGTGTGTGCTATGGATTCCAGCGTGACAGCAGTTCAATCAGATTATTCGGTGTATCGCGGTGTGATTGGCGATCTATTGAGCGGCAAGGAGCAGTTGCCTAGCTTGCCCGCTATTACGTTTGAGATTCGAAAAGCCATGGGGCAGCAAGATCTGTCTATGGTTGAGTTGAGTAAGTTGCTCGCGAAAGATCCGGCCTTGTCTGCCGTGTTGTTGAAGTACGCCTCCAGCCCCTTGGTGGGGAGCCAAACCCCGCCGCAAAATTTGCTCGATGCGATTCGCTTGCTGGGGATGAATCAGGTAGAGCGAATTACCATGGTTCATTCCGTCAAAAGTTTGTTTTCGGTGCATTCGGTAAAACACAAGCGACTCTATATGGAGGCTTGGCGTCGTCTCGCGTTAAAGGCGAGTCTGAGTACCTACATTGCCAAGCATATGCACTTGAAAAATGTATTGCCCGATAATGTACTCATGGCTGCACTTCTGAGTGAGGTGGGCACACTGGCGGTTTTATCGGCATTTAAAAACTCGGAAGAGACGCCGGACATTCCTGCCTACGTTGCGCTGTGCCGCGAGTATGCCAAATCGCTCGGTGTGATCACTCTCAAGCAGTGGCAAGTCGATGAACAGTATCTAAAAGTGGTGCAGGAGATTGGTAACTGGAAAGGCGAAAGCCCCGGTCCGGCGAATCTCAGTGACCTGATCAATCTTGGGTTGTATCACTCGCTCAAGCTGAGCCAACCAAAAACCGATTTGCCCCCTATTCAAGAACTCACTGCTTACCAAAAGTTGGCGGCGCCGGAAAATTCGGTTGTTGCCGGCGGCCTCACGTTCGTGATGACCAACGTGCAGGAAATCAAGATTGTGGCGAAGAGTTTGTTCTGAGGCGTTCGCACTATTGGCGTTTCTTCCAATGGCGGGGATTTTTGCGGGCGTGAATAACACCAATCACAACCAGAGTGTTTTCAGTCATCACGAAGTAAATACCATAGGGGAATTTGTTGATAAAAACACGCCTGATTTGCCGATGAATTTCTTTATATAGCAATGGACTGCGCTGTATTTTGTGTAGTGATGCTTCCAATGCTAAAAGGAAGTCATATCCCAAACTTTTTCGACAGGATTCGTAATAGTCGAATGCTTCTGCGATGTCTATTTCGGCCTCTTTCCTTACCGACAATTGATAATCCATTTTACTTTTCCGAAATCCTTTTTTTTACTGTCTCCCAGTTATCGCCCAAATCACCGTCAGATTCCAAATCTGCAAGTCGCTCATCCAATAACTCGATAAGCTCAGGGGGGATTTTGACTTCATCGCTTCTGGTTCTAACGCTATCCCACAACTGCTCCGCAAGCAAAATTCTCTCTGAGACACTTAACGATTGAATGTTCATCATGCTCCCCTTACGAAATGATCTGGCTAAATTATACACATTGTGCAGCAGGCTTTCCGGAATTCAATTTAGGTCTCACTACCGAGATGACTGCAGCATATAGAAGCGTTTTTGGTGTGTCAGCTATCGCCAGGCGGTGAGTTGCCAGTAAGATGCCCGCCTTCCGCAGTGGATTTTGGATTCTCTTATGTTGAGCGAACTGCTCGCTATTCTAGCGCCCATCATGATTTCAGTCGGCGCGGGTTTTGTTTGGGGCAAAACCGGCACTGAATTTCCCTCCGACTTTATCTCCCGCATTGTGATGAACATAGGCACGCCCTGTTTGATCATCAGTGTGATGGCAAAAGTGGATGTCCAGCCGGCGATTATGGGGCAAGTTGCGCTCGCTACCGCAATTGTGATGGCGGCGATGGGCTTATTCGGTTGGGCGATGCTGCGTTTGATGAAATTGGAGATAGGCACTTATCTGCCGCCCTTAATTTTCCCCAATAACGGCAACATGGGTTTGCCGCTCTGTTTATTCGCCTACGGTCAAACCGGGCTTGCGCTCGCCTTGGGTTCATTTATGGTGATGATGGTCGCTACCTTTACCGTCGGCTTATTGTTAGTGACGAGCAGCGAGGGCGGAATAGTTAAGCGCCTGGAGGCAATTGCCAAGCAGCCGGTGATCTATTCGATGATTATCGCGGTGATTTTATTGGTCACTCATACCGAGTTACCCCGTTGGATTAGTAACACCCTCGATTTGCTCGGCGGCATCGCCATTCCGCTGATGACCATCGCGCTCGGCGTTTCTCTTGCCACCTTGAAAATCCATTTTTGGAAACGCAGTGTGCTATTCAGCCTTGTGCGTATTGGTGGTGGGCTGTTGTTTGGTTTGATCGTGTGCGAATTAATGGGGATTACCGGTATTTCCCGCAATGTGGTGCTCTTGCAGTGCGCCATGCCGATTGCCGTGTTTAACTACTTGCTGGCACTCAGATACGATCGTCGTCCCGACGAAATAGCCGCTATGGTTTTGGTATCGACCTTGATGGCGTTTATCGGCTTGCCTTTCTTGCTGGCGGCAATGTTGTAATGCTTAGACGGTTGTGCGCCGGTGCGCGACCGAATCCCGTTCGATTAGCTTCACATCCAGCACAATAGCGCAGGCGACTTTTGCCGGGTTTTGTAGCTTTTGTAGCAGTACATCAACCGAGGCGCGCCCAATATCCGTAATGGGTTGTGAGATGGTCGTTAGTTTTGGGCGCACGAGTTCAGCCCAGGGAATGTTGTCGAACCCGATAATCGAGATATCGTCTGGCACCTTGATTCCCTTGTCATTCAGGTAATTGATCGCACCTATAGCGATCAAATCATCTGCCGCAAAAACCAAACTGGCTTTACCGGATGAGAGTGCACTAAACGCATCATTATTCAGGCTGGTTGCGTAGGGCACTTCAATTTCCCAGGCAATTGTTAATTTTCCAGCGGCGCGTTCGCAAAACCCCATGCGGCGTTGTTCGGCGCTATCAATATTGCGCGGCCCGCACAGAATGCCAACATGGGTATGCCCCTGCGCAATAGCGTGTTCCGCTGCCAATGCTCCGCCGAGGCGATAGTTGGAATGCACTACATCAAATCCTTGTGAAGGGCGGTCAATCAGCACTATCGGGCAATTGAGGGGCGTGGCTTTCTGTATCACCTGGTCGTCGACCGGGCACCAAATAATGCCGTCAACCCCGTGTTGCTGCAAAATAGCCAAGCCTTGGGTTTCGGCATCGGCATTGTTTTGCGAATCGACCAGCACCACGGCTAAGCCTCTTTTGCGCGCCTCATTTTCTACGCTCTGCGCCAACTCCGGGAAAAAGGGGTTGGTCAGGTCGGGTAGTACTAAGCCTATCGACTGGGACACTCCAGTGCGCATCGCTTGGGCCCGCCTATTGGGGCGATAATCAAGCCGCTTGGCGGCTGCCAGAACCTGCTTTTTTACATCTTCCCCAACAGAACCTGAGTTATTGAGCACGTAGGAAACCGTGGCTACGGATACGCCAACTTCTTTGGCGATATCTTTCAATGTGGACATAAAAAAGCCTATGGGGAATTCTGTTAGTAAAGTTAAATTTCAGGTTAATTTAAGTTAATAAAGAATTCAATTCCTAAGTTAATCGATTGTTTGCCGTTATAGGCTATTATTTTTATTGATTTGATAAAGCTTAATCGTTTAATCTTTTGGCGCTGCTTGGCTGTTGCAGTTTTATCAGGTTTGCGATGTCGCTGAGTTTTTTCACCTGTTCAGCCCGGCGACTGATCTGTGCGCCCCTGAGTATGTCCGTTTGCGTTGGAGTTAACTAACAAGCATGAAAACGAAGGCAAGGTTGAATTCGCCCAAAGTAGTCGTGGTGGGCAGTATTAATTGCGACTTAACGACCTACGTGACGCGTTTTCCGCGCGAAAACGAAACGCTTATGGGCGGGCGCTCATCACTTGCGGTGGGTGGAAAGGGGCTTAATCAAGCGGTTGCTGCTCTGCAAGCGGGTGGCACCGTCGAGATGGTAGCGGCGGTGGGCGATGATAGTTTTGGTCTGGCGGCCAAGAATTATTTGCAACAAAAAGGTGTTGGAATAGGGCATGTCCACACCATTAACGCTGCCACAACAGGAACGGCCAGTATTTTGGTGGATGCCAATGCCCAAAACATGATCGCCGTTGCGGCCGGCGCTAATGCCTATCTGCTGCCATCTGCGGTACATGCTGCAGAGGCGCTCATCGCTGCGGCGGATCTATTGATCGTCCAGCAAGAAGTGCCGCTAGAAACAGTGGGTGCCGCGCTGCAAATTGCGAAACACTACGGATTAATGACGCTTGTGAATCCCGCTCCTGCAATTCTTGGCATTAATGACTTGATCGCAGGTGTCACCCTGATAACACCGAATGAGTCAGAGCTGGCCAGTTTAACGGGGGTAGATGCTTTTCACGGGAATGGAATTGGTGATGGTTTGGCGCAGTTGCGATCAAGAGGTGCCGCAATTGCGTTGGTCACTCGCGCTGAGCGCGGCTGCCGTTTTTTGATGGCAGAGGGAGAAGCTACTGTGCCTGCATTCAACGTGAAAGCGGTCGATACCACGGGCGCAGGCGATGTCTTTAATGGATTTCTGGGCGTGTCCCTCGCGGGTTTGCCGCGCTTCTTGTCAGCCACGCCCGGCACAAAACGGGAGTGGGATTTCACCATGGCTGAAGTGGAATGGGCGGTGCGGTGCGCGTCGGCAGCGGCAGCATTGTCGGTGATGCTCCCTTCGGCTCAGGATGCGGCGCCCACAATGGCTGAGGTAGAGCAGTTTTTAACAACCTAGTCGTTTTTAATGATGTATAAAAAACAGAATAACGAGGTCAACAATGAAATTCAGATCGGTTAAGTGGTTAATACTTTGGTGTAGTTTTTTTCTCGTCGCCTGCGGCAAACAAGATGCGGAAAATGCGGCGCCAGAGCGACCTAAAATTGCGTTGATTATGAAATCAATGGCCAATGAATTTTTTGTCACTATGGCAGAGGCTGCACGCCAACATCAGGCAACACATTCACAAACCTATGAATTGATCGTTAACGGTATTAAAAATGAAAGTGATCTCGCACAACAAGTTGCATTGGTAGATCAAATGATTGCGATGGGGGTGAAGGCGATTGTGATTTGCCCCGCCGATTCAAAAGCCTTAGTACCTGCATTAGCACGCGCGCAGCGCGCCGGTATTCATGTTGTGAATATTGATAATCGGTTGGATGACAGTGTGTTAAAGGAAATGGGCATAAGCATTCCATTTATCGGCCCCAGCAATCGCGAGGGCGCCAAATTAGTTGCCGATTATGTGTTAAAAGATTTTAGCGAAAAAACGCCCGTCGTCATTTTACAAGGTATTCCCTCCGCCAATAATTCTATTGAGCGTCGATTAGGTTTTGAAGACGCAATAGCGCAATCCCAGCATGAATTGCTCAGTGTGCAAAGTGCCGCGTGGGATCAAACCAAAGCGGCAGAATTAACCTCGGCCATCTTATCGCAGTATCCGCAGACCAAAGTCATATTAGCGGCCAATGACAACATGGCATTGGGCGCTGCATCCGCTGTCGCCATGGCGAAAATGGATCACGCCATTAGCATTGGAGGATTCGATAATATTTCCGCTGTGCAGCCACTGATCGAATCGGGCGTGATAAAAGCAACTCTGGATCAACAGGGCGATCAGTTTGCTATCTACGGAATTGAATTCGCGTTGGATATGTTGGCCGGAAAAGTAGGCATGGTTGATCGCGAAACGGCGGTAAATTTAATCACGCGCGAAAATATGGCAGCGAATGGAAAATCGCCATGACACTGAGTGTCAACAATTTGCATAAATCATTTGCTGCTCCCGTATTGAAAGGCATCAACTTATCTATTGAGGCTGGCAGTATTCATGGTTTGGTGGGCGAGAATGGCGCGGGTAAATCCACGCTGATTAATATTTTAATGGGATTGCTCGAACCCGATTCCGGTGAATTACTCCTGGACGGTAATGTCTATCGCCCCCTAAAAGTTGCCCATGCATTTGCGGCGGGTTTTTCATTGGCGGCGCAGGAATTGAGTCTTGTTGATCATCTGTCAGTCGCGGAAAACATTTTGCTGAAATGCTTGCCCAATCGTTACGGGCTTTTGAATCGAGCGCAAATGATTGAGCAAGCGCAATACTGGGCAGAGCGTATTGGTTTGAACTCTGTATCCATTACTCAAAAAGTGACAGATCTGAGTTTGGCCGAAAAACAATTAGTCGAACTCGCGAAAGCCTTATCCACGGCAAAAAAACTGTTAATACTTGATGAACCCACTGCGGCTTTAACAGCGCCGCAAGCCGATCACTTACATCAATTGATTCGCGAGTGCGCTGCTAAGGGAATGGCGATAGTTTATGTTTCTCATCGGTTACAGGATGTGTTGAGTGTGTGCGATAAGGTTTCGGTGTTGCGTGAGGGCGAAATTCAATTTACGCAAGCATCATCTTGCTTAACAGTACCCATGCTTATTGAAGCTATGTCTGGCTCAAGTCAGCAGCACCCGCATCGCAGGTCAAAAGCGCCAGGTGACCCGCGTATTCTCGTGCAAGACTTGGTGACGCGGGACTTGCCCACACCCATTAGTTTTCACTGCCACACAGGTGAAATTTTTGGTATAGCGGGATTGGCCGGTGCCGGTCGCTCGGAATTGTTGTCAGCAGTCTACGGATTAACTCCGCGTACCCGTGGCGATGTAAAAGTCGTTACCGCGGCCGGTCATGTATCGGTTAGTTCACCCTCGCAGGCGGTTCAATTGGGAATCGGCATGGTCGCGGAAGATCGAAAAACACAAGGCATTTTCGCGCACAAATCCATCGCATTTAATCTCACTATTGCAGGGCTAAAAAATATTGCCTGCCGTTGGGGTATTTTGCGGCCACGTATTGAAAAGCAAACCGCGACTGCATTGATTAATCAATTGAAGATTAAATGTGATTCCAGCGATCAGGCTATCGCTCGTTTGAGCGGCGGCAATCAACAAAAAATTATCATTGGGCGCTGGATGCAAGCTCAAGTCGATATTCTGCTGTTGGATGAACCAACCCGAGGTGTAGACCCTACGGCTAAAAATGCCATTCACGATCAGTTGCGCCAGTTGCGTGACCAGGGTGCCACCATCATTGTTGTTTCAAGTGAAATTGATGAGCTGATGTCATTGTGTGATCGGATTATGGTGTTATCCAATCGCCAATCAGTGGCCACATTCGATGCCGGTGAATGGTCACACGACATTATTTTACAAGCCGCATTTTCTGCCTATAACACTACTCCATCATTATCAGTGAATTAATATTATGTTTGCTCAATCAAGATTGCGTAACCT
>CAIOHY010000263.1 GCA_903858205.1 uncultured Cellvibrio sp. | reverse complement strand
CGCTACTCACCACGGTTTTACCAATGGCGGTATCCGCACTCCATTGTGGACGGTTTTGAAACAAATATTGAATTGCAACGGCGAGATAGTGATTGGGTGGCAACAGACCAGAGCTAGGTGTAACTATGCCATGACGATCGTGGTCGGCGTCGCATGCGAAGGCGACATCAAACAAATTGCGGCGCTCAACCATGCCCTGCATGGTGTAAGCAGATGATGGGTCCATGCGGATTTTTCCATCCCAATCTGCCGTCATAAACGAAAAGGTTTTATCGACGGCGGTATTCAATACTTTTAAATTTAACTGGTAGTGATCAGCAATAGCGCTCCAGTAATTGACACCGGCGCCGCCGAGCGGATCTGCACCCATGTGTACGTTCGCACCGCGAATTGCTTCCATGTCCACCACGTTAATCAAATCTTTGACGTAGTTGTGTACATAGTCGTGATGATGAGTAGTCGCTGACTTAATCGCTTGGTGGTAGTCCATGCGTTTTACGTCGCGCAGATTATTTTCCAGCAGTTCATTGGCGCGCGCTTGCATCCAATTAGTGATGTCGCTATCGGCAGGGCCACCATTGGGCGGGTTGTATTTAAAGCCCCCGTTATCAGGCGGATTGTGCGATGGCGTAATCACTATGCCATCGGCCAAGCCGGCGCTGCGGCCACGGTTGTAGGTAAGAATCGCGTGGGAAATTGCTGGAGTGGGTGTGTATTCTCCACCTTTCGCGAGCATGATCTCAACGCCATTTGCGGCGAGTACTTCTACAGCGCTAATTTGCGCTGGCTCGGACAAGGCGTGTGTGTCGATCCCCAGATAAAGTGGGCCGGTGATACCGGCTTGTTTACGGTAGTCACAAATTGCCTGGCTAATGGCCAGCACATGGTTTTCGTTAAAACTGTTATTAAATGATGAGCCGCGATGGCCGGAGGTGCCGAAGCTGACGCGTTGTTCGGCGATGCCAATATCAGGTTTGTTGGTGTAGTAGGCATCAATTAGTTTTGGGAGATCGACCAGCAAATCTGCCGGTAGAAGGTGGCCAGCCAAGGGGCTTGTAGACATAAAAACTCCTGATTTATACGGATTTACGGCGTGAAATAGCTTGCTGCGATTATGATGATGTCAAATCCTATAGTAGCGCGCTTTGATTTCAATTAACTACTGGATACTGAGCCTCTAACGCAAAAGGCCAGCGTTGCTACTGGCCTTGAGGTTTTCGGGTGTTGGTATCGAATGGCGTTTAATTTTTCGCAGTGAGATAAATGGTTAACTCCTGACCCGGATGAATGTAACTTTCATCTTTCACTTTGTTCCAACTCAAAATATCTTTTTTGGATACGTCAAATTTGCTGGCAATTTTGTGCAACGTGTCGCCACTTTTAATTTGGTAAGTAATTTTGTTGTCGCTCGCTTGCGATGGGGTTTTATTAACCACTAACAATTTTTGCCCCGGCTTTAACTTCGCATTTGCCTGCAACTCATTCCACTTGAGCAAATTTTTTACACTGGTTCCATGCTTTTTCGCGATGGTCCAAAAACTGTCGCCCGATTGGATGGTGTAGTAGGTGCCGGTATTTTTCCGAGCGCGCTGAGCAATTTCTTGTTCCGCCTGAATCGCATAGGGCGAGCTCATCGGTGCTTGGCCGGGAATACTTAAGCTTTGGCCGATTTTCAGCTGTACGGATTTAAGGTTGTTAGCTGATTGGATTGCGGCAACGCTGGTGCCAAAACGTTTGGCGATGGCGCCGAGTGTATCACCCGATTTCACCTTGTAATCGCCGGCCACCTGGATAGGAGCAACCTTGGGGAGTTTGTCGAGGTTCAGAGTAAATTCCGCGGCATCAGCAACAGGGACGAGCAGTTGGTGTGGGCCGGTAGGATCGGTAATCCATTTGTTGTAGCCCGCGTTGAGGTTGCGCAGTTCTTTGGGATCAATCTCCGCCATACGTGCTGCTTGGGCAAGGTCAATTGGCGAGCTGACATTGACGGTGGTGAAGTAGGGGTTGTTGGAAATTTCCCCGAGCTCGAGATCATATTTTTCCGGGTCGGCAATCACCTTGGAGAGTGCAAGCAATTGTGGAACGTAGGATTGGGTTTGTTGTGATAAGGGCAGTGACCAGAAATCTGTCCCTTTGCCTTGCTTGCGGTTTTTTTCGATCGCGCGGCGAATGGTGCCTTCGCCCGCATTGTAGGCGGCGATGGTCAATAACCAGTCGCCATCAAACATCGTATTCAACCGTTTGAGATAGCGCACAGCAGCATCGGTTGAGGCAACTATGTCGCGGCGACCGTCATACCAATGGTTTTGCTTGAGTCCAAAGTTGCGCCCGGTCTGTGGCATAAATTGCCAAACACCCAGTGCTTTGCTAGGCGATGAAGCAAACGGATCATAAGCGCTTTCAACAATGGGTAGCAGCGCCAGCTCCATGGGCAAACCATTCTCGCGCAATTCATTGGCGACGTAGTAAAGATAGGGCTTGCTTTGCTCAGTTATCCGGTCCAAATAACGTTGGTTGTTGGACAGCCAGCGCAGATTTTTATTGACCTTGGCATCACTGATTTCGGGAAAGCTGTAACCCTCTACGATTTCTTCCCAGAGATTACCGTAGTCACCAGTGTGTTCGCGGAGTTTTGCTCCTAGTTCGGATTCTTCGGGTGGAGCTATGGGTTCTGTGCTT
>CAIOHY010000262.1 GCA_903858205.1 uncultured Cellvibrio sp. | reverse complement strand
GTGGAAATAAAAGATAATTCTTCGCACAAATATTTAAAGCAAAGACAATTTGATCCGGAGCAGCAGAAGCATTTGTCTTGGCAACAGTGCCAGCACTGTGGATGCGCGTTTCATAACGGAAAATATTGGTTAGGTGGCTATCAATCTTTCGTTGAACCTCCATGCAATTCCCAGGGCAAGATGGATATCGATTGGCTGACCCATTCTGAAGCTTGTTCACTTTGAGAGAAATCTCCTAGCATTAGAAAGACCATTTAGAACACAGGTAGTTTATGAAAAGAAATTCCCGATTCGTGTCATGGATATTGTGGACACTTAAGTCTGAGCGGAGAAAATTACAAAGCAGTTTAAGAATCGGTGATTTAAAGCCAGTAGCTCACCCCCGGCACATTGCAAAGCCCACCGTAGATTATGGTACCCGTGCATTCCTCGAACTGTTCCGACATTTTATTGTTGACGGTTATCTACCTGGTTTATCCAAAAACCATCACAAATTGGTTCAATCTGCACTAAACGGTTTGATTACAACGGAGGTATACACCGCAAGCTTTCCTATGGAGTATCTGCACGGCTTCACCGCAAGTAAGAGCAGTATGAGTAACAACAGAACACGTGGTTCACAACCATCAATGGCGGCTATGGGTAAGCTTGTAGATGATTTACGGGATCTGGAGGGCAAGACCGGTGACTCAATTATTGATGCCTGTAAATCCTGGCCAGAGCTGCGACTAAAGCAAGGCATTCGTTTGAGCACCGATTCCTGGCATAAACGCTACTATTGGTCAAACTCAGGCGGTTCACATCACATGGCCGTCCTATGTCATGAGTTATTAAGGCAGAATAAATCATGGACGCCTACTGTAGAAATTCGAGAACACAAACTGAACCTATCCAGCCTCAAGTCATTGGTAGGGAAGGTAACCATTTTTGTGGTGATGCGTGGTGAAAACTTTGAAGGTTTTGATCAGGTCTTTTTACCGTTGCCGCGTGATTTGAGGTGTGAAGAGGTGAGGCAAGCTTTAGGGGTGTCTGTACCTATCTCCCCTTACTTTCAAATGCCTTTCAGTGATTATCAATTTGTAATAATTGACCATAGTAGGCAGTACGCTGATCTCGCAGTGATGGCCATGCAGGAAGCTATTACAAAGGGTTTAGCGCTAACGTTTGATGACTTTCTCAATGGCTGGATATCAGAACCCCTAAATGATTTTACAATCCCCGGCTGAATAACAAATGGCGATTCAGAAAAAGGTTTATGACACTATATATTGTGTTTCCAGCAGGTATTTACCCGTAATTTTGGATACTCACCCACTATATCTTGTGTTTTAACGGTTAACGCAGCATATAAATGGCTATTTGCGTATTTCGGCATTTTTCAGTTGTAACAACCTTGGGCCCTCCATAGGCTTTACAGGTTAATTATCCGTAATGGAAGCCAGTGACTATGTACAACCTGTCCCGCGATTATAAAAAACTCTTTGACCTGATTTGTGAAGGCAAGGTAGCGGCTGCGTTTGTCGATTACCGGTTTCGTGAAGCTGAAGTATATGTGCACCGCGATGTCTGCTTAGTTAATCGGCATGGTCCGTTCCAGATCAATATCTCTGCCCGCGGTATTTCCTATGGCGACATTTATCCTTTCATGGAGAAAGATGGAACCGAGGAAGAAGTTTTTAAACGTAGCTGTGGTTGGGTTAACCTCGAATGGATTGACCCTGATCTTTCACCCCAGGAGAACAACATGAACGATGAGAAAATAGACCGTCCCCGCTTTATGGTAACCCAAGAGGTTTATGACGCGGCATCCACGGAAGAGCGTGAGCTATTCAATTACGTGGTAGACAAAGAAGGCCCTATTGAATTGCCTGCAAACTTCAACATGCCGCGTGGTATTGAAAATAATGAGTAAGGGACTGAGCAGGGCTGAAGTACAGTCAGTGGCGCTAAATTTTGTTGCCTCTCTGAACTACAAGGTTCCGCTCGACTTTAAAATCCGTGACTCATGGAAAGAAATTTATGGATTTGACAGTATGTGTGGTGGTGCATTTCACTCTGCAGAAAAACCAGGTCAGCGAGGATTTGTCACTATTGCAGCTAACAACCACCGCAGCATAGAAGCAGTGCAGAGAACGATACAGCATGAAATATTGGGTCACTACCTGCTTAACACCTACACGCCAGCGGAAAAACAGGAGGTAATTGGTAAGCTCATGTCTACCCAGGTCGAGCCGAGTCTTGCCGACCACTGGCATAAAGTTAAGCACCATTACTCCGACAAAAATCAATCGATCCAGGCCGAAGAGCTATTTGCTGCAATTGCCGAGCGCATAGACATCCACAAACGACCAAAAGCTCTCGGGGATAACCTGCTTAACGATGCAGGTTCGGTAACTTTGGATTCAATCGAATCTACCATCTTGCACCGAGTCCGATTGCTGCAGGACGGACTACTCACACAAAAGACTTACCCATCAACCGATGTGCACACCGGGCCAATAAGTGGCGTGGAGCTTGAACGCCGGTTAGAAGGCTGGCGACGCGATCGGGGAATTGAGCCAAGCCCCGTCAAACCAGGTCCCGGCATGTAGCCATTGCTGACGATAATAATCAGGAATAAATATGACCGCACAATTTTCAATATTCGTTCGCTTCCTTTACAAAACGTTGATTTTCGCACTCATTGCTATGATGGGATGGACGCTAATGCTGAACTCAAGCGAGCTGACGCAGGGCATCACTCCCGGTGAAAAGGCAGCCTTGCAGCTGCTGCCATTATTCATCTGGTTTGGCATGGGATATCTCTGGACCAAGCTGGATACTAAAGGTGACGGGTATCAATCTGGAAATAGCCAGGTATCAACTGGCTTTGCCGCTCCGGTGAAAGATGAACCAAAACCACTAACCCAAATCCACATTAATAATATTCTTCGTAGACTTCATTACGGGCACAGTCATCTGGTGGTATTTGATAAGAATGGCGAATTGATGGATACATTTAAGGAATTCGCAAAAAACTGTGAGCACTTTGATTCAGTTAATTCACGAATTCATTATGCGACCAGTGAATCCCAATTGGATTTTCTGATTAACACCGAGCAGAGATCCCGCTTAAAAATAATAATTTCTATCGCCAACGAGAACGGAAAAAGTGTGTGGCGCGAAGTATCCTCATACCAATTACTAAAACGTTAGGTAATCTGGAAAATAATTTATGTCTACC
>CAIOHY010000261.1 GCA_903858205.1 uncultured Cellvibrio sp. | reverse complement strand
GGTGCTGGCAGCGACAATTTCTGCGGCGGTAACATCACTGGTGTTACAGGTTGCATTGATTTGCAAACACACAGGAAAGGTAGCAACGCGATTAAAGTTGTGCTGCTTATTGATCGCCGTTTTATCGCATTGATAAGTCGTTTGCGCCACTTCGGTTGTTTGCAAACTTTTATCGTTATTCGCATCAATACCAGATTCAATTTTCACGCCGCCGCTGAAGCATTGGGTATCACCCGCTACCAAAACGGTTTGTTTTATCAAACTGGTTTTACCATCAGTACCGCTTGCGCCATTGGAACCATTCGTTCCATTCGTTCCATTCGTTCCATTGGAACCATTAATACCGTTTTTTCCATCATCACCACCGCAACCAACCATCAGCGCAGGCAACGACATGACGACCAACAACGGCAGGATTTTCTTTGCAAATTGCATGGGTTTATCCTTGATAAAAGTGGATTGAGAGGACACTAGCGGGCAAGCATGGTGAGGTTTTATGACATTTCCATGGCACCTCAATGAAGCTTTGATGACAAAGAAGTAGGCTAAAACCAGCCCTAAAAAGGCAAGAGTCGTGACCAATCCCCCAAAACCAGCGTAAAATGCGCGCCTTTGCACCAAGTTGAATTCTATTGCCTACCCCTTTGCCGGACAGTCACCGGCCAGGAGCCATCATGATTCGCATTACCGAACTCCAACTGCCGTTGGATCACCCCGCTGAAGCCCTGCGCACTGCCATCGTCAAACGCCTGAAAATCAAAGACACAGATCTACTTGATTTCACCGTATTCAAACGCAGTTACGATGCGCGTAAAAAAAACAGCGAAATCACCTTTGTTTACATCATCGATTTACAAGCCAATAACGAAGAAAAAATTCTCAGCCGGTTTGCTGACGACAACAATATTCGCACCGCTCCAGACACCAATTATTACCCCGTCGCTGAAGCGCCCGCCGATCTAAACGAGCGCCCTATCGTCATTGGTTTTGGCCCATGCGGTTTATTCGCAGCACTCACGCTCGCACAAATGGGTTTTAAACCGATTGTGTTGGAACGCGGTAAAGATGTGCGTCGCCGCACGAAAGATACTTGGGCGCTCTGGCGTAACAAAGTATTAACGCCGGAATCCAACGTGCAATTTGGTGAAGGTGGCGCCGGTTTATTTTCCGACGGAAAACTCTACAGCCAAATTAAAGACCCCAAATTTTACGGCCGTAAAGTGATGCATGAATTTGTGCGCGCCGGTGCGCCTGAAGAAATTATGTATGTGAGTAAACCGCACATAGGTACTTTCCGCTTGACCGGCGTAGTTGCCGCGATGCGCGAAGAAATAAAAAGTCTCGGCGGTGAAGTGCGTTTTGAAAGTAAAGTGACTGACTTTGTTATCGATAACGGCCGTATTGAAGGCGTGACATTAGCCGACGGGGAAACACTGCGTAGCCGTTACGTTGTCCTCGCACTTGGCCACAGCTCGCGCGATACCTTTCGCAAATTGCATGAGCGCGGTGTGTATGTGGAGGCAAAACCTTTCGCCGTAGGTTTTCGTATTGAACATCCGCAATCCTTAATTGACCATGCACGTCTCGGCAAATATGCAGGCCACCCTGAACTCGGTGCTGCCGATTATAAAGTTGTCTATCACGCAAAAAATGGTCGCGCGGTTTACAGTTTTTGTATGTGCCCGGGCGGAACCGTTGTTGCTGCAACATCGGAACCTAATCGCGTTGTTACCAATGGTATGAGCCAATACTCGCGCAACGAACGCAATGCCAACTCAGGCATTGTGGTGGGGATTAATCCGGAAGACGATTTCCCTGGCGGCCCACTCGCCGGTGTTGAACTGCAAGAAAAGCTGGAGTCTCACGCATTTGAATTGGGCGGCAAAGATTATTGTGCGCCCGGCCAGTTAGTTGGCGATTTTATTCGCGGCAAAGCTTCAACCGAATTTGGCGAGGTCGAGCCATCTTATAAACCCGGAGTATTACTGGGCGATTTAGCATCGTCACTACCGGATTATGTGATCGAAGCGATTCGCGAAGCCCTACCCGAATTCGGCAAACAAATTCGTGGCTTTGACCGCGATGATGCAATCCTCACCGGCATTGAAACCCGCACGTCATCGCCGGTGCGTATCACACGCGAACATGAATCGCTGCAAAGTTTGAATACTCGCGGTTTGTATCCTGCTGGCGAAGGCGCGGGCTATGCAGGAGGAATTCTCTCCGCAGGGGTTGATGGAATCAAAGTCGCAGAAGCCGTTGCCAAAGCTATGCTCGCCGATTTACAAGGCCAATAAAATGCACTTAACAATCGACGACATAAAAAAACTGCATCAAAAAAAATACCGCTCTGAGTTCGGCCATTTTTTAGTGGAAGGTGAGCATCTGATTCTGGAGTTGGAGAAGGCAGCAACACAAAACGCAGCTCTACAAACTTGCGAATTATTCGTCACTGAAAATTACCAAAATTTTCCCAGCCGTTTCAAAAAAAATCTGGTTAGCGAAAAACAAATGGCGCAGCTATCAGACACTAAAACACCGCAGGGAATTATCGCGGTAGCGCCAATCCTATCAAGCAGCAACGCCACCAACAAAAATGAACGCGCCATTTATCTTCATGAAGTGCAAGACCCCGGCAATCTCGGCACTATTTTGCGCAGCCTCGCGTGGTTCGGCAATTTCCGCTGCCTGCTAAGCCCCGGCTCAGTAGACCCTTACAACCCCAAAGTCGTTCGTTCCAGCATGGGTGCGATTTTTCATGTACCTATGGAATTAGATGTACCACTTGAATCAATCGCATCGCGTTTTAAATCCATCGCCACATTGGACATGAATGGCAAAGCACTGAACGACAGCAGCTTTAAAGATTTCACTTGTTATGTGTTCGGCAACGAAGCACGTGGCGTACCACGCGAAGCGCTGCAACACATGAATGCACAAGCATTCACTATTGCAGGCTGTGGCGCCATTGAATCGCTGAATTTGGCGTCGGCGGTGAATATGTGTGTGTATGAATTAACTCGATAATCACAGACTGCAGAGCCCTTCCTCTGCAGCCTGTAGCGCCAAATTATTGCTTTTTAAGTGGGATGGCGGCCATCAGCCCACGAGATAGCAACCCGGGAAATACACTGTGGTGGTTCTCTCCTTTTATAATTTCAATTTGCAAATCCAGCCCGGTATAACTACGGGAGCGCAAGATTTTTTCAAACGCCAATACATCATCAGCCATTTGTTTGTTATTCAAGCTACTATCATTTTGATCCGCATAAATCATTGCATGCGCTCTTAAGGATTTATGCTTTTCTGCATACTGCTTCTCCATCTCAAAAATCACTTTGTTGTCATACCACAATGAAGGGCTGCCGATAATGTAGTGATCAAATATTTCCGGCCTGTTGACCAAAATATAGCAACCTAATAAGCCACTAAATGAATGACCAACGAAAATTTTATTATTAGCATCGACACGATAAGACTTTTTCAATAACGGAATAACCTGTTCAGCAAGAAAAGCAGTGTACTCTTTCGCATGGCCAGAGGCTTTACGTGCTGCTGATGAATGACCGTTAGACTCCTCAGGGGAATAGGTTGGCGTATAATCCCGAGTGCGACTGATCGTGCGATCATCACCCTTTGAATAAGAAACACCTACAACAATAGCCTCTTTCACCACATTCCCACCCATTAGAGCCATAGCACCATTGGTAATCGGAAAGCCCCAACTAGTGTCATTGACGATGATCAGCGGATAAGCAGTTTCAGTGTCCCAATAAGACTTTGGCAGCTGTATATAAAGCTCATAATCTTTGTTATTGCTATTTGCATGAATACTTTTTGTTTCATACGCAGGATAACCAAAAGGCGGTATTTCGCTGGCATAAACACTCATTGCAAAACTATTAGCCCCTAAAATGCAGGACAACAAAAACACGTTCTTGAGTGACATTTAACTTCCTTAGTTATTGGTGATTAGCAATTACTGATTGGTTACTTCGATTTACTGACTAGAGATCAACATACACGCCCGCCTTCGCAAAGGCCTTATCAATATACTCAGTATTTTCCGAAGCATGGCGTAATTCAGATTCAGGAATACCTTTACTATTTGCAATAGCGGCTACTCTACCCTGCTTATGAAATGCGACATTCGGAAAATTGCGGGCAATGGGATCCTGATAGGCTTGTTGCGGGCTAATGATTTTCCAACCTTTGCTACGCAGGTGTGCAATTAAATCACCGACAAATAATACAGCCGCATCATTTTCATGTAGTAACATCACATGCTGCGGCGAACGACCAAGTGATTTTTTAGCTATTTCATCGTAAAACTCAATAGATTCATAAAGCATTTCTACATAGAACTTCCGCGCCCTATCGTAATTGATCGTCTTTTTTTCTTCGGCTGCCTTTGTTAAGAGCGAACTGATATACCAATCAAAATTATCAATGGTGACATAGCCATCTTTGTAACCCAATTCGGTGAGCGATTGCTGCAATGAAGTGATTGCAGCTACGTCCTTGCCGTAATGCAAATAAGGAAACCGGTGATAAGGTAAGAAATTTTTTAGCGGCTTCAGCAACAAATGGGCTTTATAAACATCAGAAGGATAATCCAGTGTTCCGAGTTCGCTCGCAGATTTATGACTATAGCTGTGATTAGCGAGATGAAATCCCGCGGCAGCGTAGTGCTCCAATCGTTTTTGCGTATCGCTATTGATGTAATCGGCTTTCACAAAAAATAATGTATCTGGCACTTTGGCTGCAACCAACGCATCAATCAGCCGTTTGGTACGTTCTTGCCCTGTCATCAATGCAGAATCAGGTGTTGGGGCATCATCAAATGTCAACGCAATTTCACGAGCAGCAAGGATAGGGGCAATGAGCAAAGATAGAGTGCAAACAACAAGGCGTGATAATTCTTTCATGGAGATCCTGTTTTATTGACTTTATTCCGATATCGTAGTGTGGTTTTTTTAAACAAAAAATAGACTTGTGTATTCAATCAGTTTTTTACTGACCCCACGAAAATCCAAAAGTTCATAGGTACGAAATTATACAATTTTTATAAACCCATAAGGCGTACAATGGTTGCACACGCGCAGCAACGCAGTCTTGACGTATACGAGCTTCGTATCCTCTCCATCCCCAAAGGCCTTTTATGGCAACGCTACGTGTTCGCTACCAAACTATTGAGTTTGGCACTACTGATATCCACATCCGCAGTCTGCGCGACAATCAGGAATTCTCTGATGATAAAGGCGAAGCCGAGGCGCTCGGAATTTCATCGGCCTCGTGGCCTCTATTTGGGATTGTATGGCCCTCGGGAGAGGTGCTAGCGCAATTGATGGTGGATTATGCAATTGGAGAGAAACGGATTTTGGAGGTCGGTTGCGGGATCGCACTGGCAAGCTTGGTATTGAATCATCGACAAGCCAATATCACGGCAACGGATTATCACCCGGAAGTGGAAGGTTTTTTAATCGAAAATGCTGAGCTTAATCAGGATAAAATTATTCCGTTTATCCGTACAGGATGGAATGATCCTGTTAGTGATTTAGGTTTGTTTGATGTCATTATCGGCAGCGATCTTTTATATGAAAGTGAGCATGTGGATTTGTTATCGGAATTTATTAACCAACACGCCGCACCCCAGTGCGATATTATTTTGGTCGATCCGGGGCGCGGACATCACGCTAAATTCAGTAAAAAAATGGTTTCACTGGGCTACTCACATTCACAGCGCAAACCAGAAATAGCGATAAATACCAGTCAAATCTTCAGCGGGCAAATTCTCACCTATAGTCGCTAACGCTAACTCATGAAGTTATACAATTTTGTTTTGTGTGCAATGATAACTCTGCTTGATCTCACCACCATCAACAGAATGTAAATGCACATCAAACCCCCAGAGGCGATGCAAGTGTTTTAACACTTCTGGTGTAGAGTCACCTAAAGGGCGACGATTATGCATGTAATGATGCAGCGTTAAAGATCTATCACCGCGCACCTCCACATTGTAAACCTGAATATTGGGCTCGCGATTTCCCAGATTATATTGCCCGGCCAAAGTCTCGCGCAGCCGTTTAAATCCAGTTTCATTGTGGATAGCATCGACATTGATTTTATCTTGCTGGTCGTCATCAACAATGCTGAACAATTTTAAATCGCGCATTACTTTTGGCGATAAAAACTGGAGGATAAAACTTTCATCTTTAAAATTTTTCATCGCAAACTGCAGGGTTTCTTTCCAATCAGAACCTGCAATTTCGGGAAACCATGCACGATCTTCATCAGTAGGCTTTTCACAGATACGGCGGATATCGCTCATCATCGAAAAACCTAACGTATAGGGATTGATACCACTGAAATAAGGACTATCGTATGCGGGTTGCGCCACTACACTGGTGTGGGATTGCAAAAATTCCAGCATAAAGCCATCACTCACATAACCACGCGCATGCAACTCATTTAACAGTGTGTAATGCCAGAAGGTCGCCCAGCCTTCATTCATTACTTGGGTTTGGCGCTGGGGGTAAAAATACTGGGCAATTTTGCGCACAATGCGAATAACTTCGCGCTGCCATGGTTCAAGCAAGGGGGCATTTTTCTCAAGAAAATATAAAATGTTTTCCTGTGGTTCCGCTGGTAATCTGGGTGTATTTTTTTCCGCACCAGTCGTTGCGGATTTTGGAATAGTCCGCCACAAATCATTGACGTGTT
Organism: uncultured Cellvibrio sp.; assembly: GCA_903858205.1. GTDB lineage: Bacteria > Pseudomonadota > Gammaproteobacteria > Pseudomonadales > Cellvibrionaceae > Cellvibrio. The sequence goes on along the minus strand of CAIOHY010000261.1, from coordinate 2,672 downwards.
TTTGCAAATATTCTTCGCGTTCGCTCTGGCGGCGCTCTTCCTCATGGGCAGAAATAGGATAAGGCCGCTTGTAGCGATCCACACCGTAATTCATCAAGGCATGGCAGGAATCCAGAATATCTTCAACCGCTCCTATACCGTATCGCTCTTCACATTTGCTGATGTAGTTTTTGGCAAACACCAAATAATCAATAATAGAACTGGCATCAGTCCAGGTGCGAAACAAATAATTGCCCTTAAAAAAAGAGTTGTGGCCATAACAGGCATGCGCAATCACTAGCGCTTGCATGGTCATGGTATTTTCTTCCATTAAATAGGCGATACACGGATTGGAATTGATAACAATCTCATAAGCCAGACCCATTTGCCCACGTTTATATGAATGCTCGGTGCTGAGCAATTGTTTACCGTAAGACCAATGGCTGTAGCCGATGGGCATACCCACAGACGAATAGGCATCCATCATTTGTTCTGAACTGATCACTTCAATTTGATTGGGGTAAGTATCCAGACCGAATTCCTTGGCAAGCTCACCAAGAATCTGGTCGCACTCCCGAATCAAATCAAAATTCCATTCGGATGTGACAAACAGTGGTTTATTCATGCAACCTTCTTATGAAAAAGTTCACGAAAGACAGGATAGATATCACTCACTTCACGAATATGTTGCAGCGCAAAATGATCCGGATGTTCTTCTTGGATAGACGCGTAGGTATTCCAGAGCGCTTGATGCTCGTTATTGGTGATTTCAATGTAAGAATAATATTGGCAACTCGGCAAAAGACCATCGACCAGAATATCGCGGCAGACATCAGAATCTTCGCCCCAGTTATCGCCGTCCGATGCTTGAGCGCCGTAAATATTCCAAATTTCAGGCGAATAGCGATCTTGAATAATTTCCTGCATCAAGCGCAAAGCGCTCGACACCACAGTGCCGCCTGTTTCGCGCGAATGGAAAAACTCTTCCTCATCCACTTCTTTGGCGCTGGTGTGATGGCGAATAAAGACGATTTCTGTTTTTTCGTAATTACGCTGCAAAAACAAATAAAGCAGGATAAAAAAGCGCTTGGCGATATCTTTAGTGGCCTGATCCATAGAACCAGACACATCCATAATGCAAAACATCACTGCTTTTGAACGCGGGATAGGTTGTTTGATATGGAGGTTGTATTTGAGATCAAAAGTATCCAACCAGGGAATTCTGCTAATCGCTTTTTCAAGTTTAGCTATAGCCTCAATTACCTCCTGTTCGCGCTTTTTATCGCGCTTTGCTTCAGGAATAGCAACCAATGCTAACAACTCTTCTTGCAATTCGGCTAACTGACGGCGCTTGCCAGAGGCCAACGCAATACGCCGCATATTGGCCGAGCGTAGCGAGCGTACAATATTAATGCGCCCCGGTTGCCCTTCATTGGCAATACCGGCACGCACAGTTTTAAACTCTTCTAATCCCGAAAGCTGGCGCTTGATAAGATTGGGCAATTCCAAACCGTCAAACATAAAATCCAGAAATTCTTCTTGCGAAAGTGTGAACGAAAAATCATCCATACCCTCACCGGAATTGCTAGCCTTACCACCACTACCCTGGCCACTGCCACCTTCCGGCCGTGCAATTTTATCGCCCTGCGAAAAATGTTTATTGCCGGGCAAAACACGCTCATTGTGGCCACCTTGGCCGTGATAAATACTCGGCTCGCTAATATCCCGTGCGGGAATACTGACCTTACCGCCTTTATCAATATCGGTGATAGATCTTTCGCTCACGGCATCGGAAACGGCTTTTTGAATTTGGTGGCGATAACGCCGTAAAAAGCGTTGGCGATTTACGGCGCTTTTGTTTTTGGCATTGAGACGTCGATCAATAATGTAACTCATACTTCAACCTTAACGTTTTACCACGTAAAAGAGAGGCGCAAGAGAAAACAGGATTACTGTGACTTTCTAACTCTCAGATACCACTCAGACAACAACCTCACTTGTTTTTCAGTGTAACCGCGCTCCACCATGCGCTGTACAAAATCGTGATGTTTTTTCTTGTCTTGCACTGACGCTTTGGCATTAAACGAAATCACGGGTAATAAATCTTCGGTATTGGAGAACATCTTCTTCTCAATAACGATGCGCAATTTTTCGTAGCTACGCCAATCCGGATTTTTGCCGGCGTTGTTTGCTTTAGCACGCAATACAAAATTCACTATCTCGTTGCGGAAATCTTTCGGGTTGCTGATTCCGGCCGGTTTCTCGATTTTTTCCAATTCATCGTTGAGCGAAGAACGGTTGAGAATTTCACCGGTTTCAGGGTCGCGGTATTCCTGATCCTGTATCCAGAAATCCGCATAAGTCACATAACGGTCGAAAATATTTTGTCCGTATTCCGCGTAGGACTCCAAATATGCGGTCTGAATTTCTTTGCCGATAAAATCCACGTACTTGGGTGAAATGAATTCTTTTAAGGCATTCAGGTATTTCTCTTGCACCTCTTTGGGGAATTGCTCCTGCTCGATTTGTTGCTCCAACACATACATTAAATGCACCGGGTTGGCGGCTATCTCGGTTGGATCAAAATTAAATACCTTGGATAAAATTTTGAACGCAAAACGAGTCGATAAACCGGTCATCCCCTCGTCGACACCCGCTGCATCGCGATACTCTTGCAGTGATTTTGCGCGAGG
>CAIOHY010000260.1 GCA_903858205.1 uncultured Cellvibrio sp. | reverse complement strand
CACTAATGTCAGCACAGTGGATACTAAAAGACCGAAGATGAGTGATACCGCCAAACCGCCAAAAATCGGGTCATCCACAATAAAGAATCCGCCCATCATGGCCGCTACAGCAGTAAGGCCAATTGGCAGAGCGCGTACAGCAGCTGCGCTGATAGTCGCGTCCTCCAGCGATTTACCGCTGCGCACTTCCTGTTGAATAAAGTCCACCAGCAAAATGGAGTTGCGCACGATAATCCCCGCCAGCGCAATCATGCCGATCATGCTGGGCGCGGTGAATTGCTGCCCTAGTAAGGCGTGGCCGGGCATGATGCCAATAATCGTCAGTGGAATCGGCGCCATGATAATCAAGGGTACCGAGTAACTTTTGAACATGCCCACTACCAGCAAATAAATCATGATCAGGCCGACGGAGTAGGCGATGCCCATATCGCGAAAGGTATCCAGCGTCACCTGCAACTCACCGTCCCATTTCAGGCTCCAATTCACCGGATTGTCTGGCTGTGAATTTAAAAATTGGTCGATAACTTGCCCATCTACTGGTGTTTCTTCGATACGTTTATAAATCGCGGCTAAGCAGTAGAGCGGGCTGTCGGTTTCACCTGCGACATCGCCCAGTACATAAACCACCGGCAACAAATCTTTGTGGTGAATGGTTTGTTGGCGTTGGCTTTCAATGACCTGAGTGACCTCGCTAAGCGCGATTAAATTGCCATCGCGCGCGCGGATTTTTATCGCCAACACGCGTTCGAGACTGTCTTTCTCTCCTGCAGGCAATTCGAGCCGAACGGGCAGGGCAACTTTTGCATTGGTTGTGTGAAGATAGGAAGTATCTTCACCTGCGAGTGCAGTGCTGATGGCATTGGCGACACTGGTTTGATCCACACCCAAACGCGCTGCACGTGCGCAATCCACCGCAATTAACCAACGGGTTTGCGGTGCTTCAATCGTATCGTCCACATCGACAACATCGGGCGTTGCTTCAAACGCGGCACGCACCTGTTTGGCGACATCGAGCTGGCGTTGATAATTCATGCCGTACACTTCTGCCACCAGTGGCGATAACACGGGCGGGCCAGGCGGAACCTCAACCACTTTAATGTTCGCGTTCATTGTTTTGCCGACATCCGCAATTAATTCACGCGCGGCCAGGGCAATGTCGTGGCTTTTGCGCTGGCGTACATGTTTGTCCACCAAGTTGACTTGAATTTCACCCATGTGCGGCGCGCGGCGCAAATAATTCTGCCGCACCAAACCATTAAAATTAATCGGCGCTGAGGTGCCTGCATATAATTGGTAATCGGTAACTTCAGGAATAGTTTCCAATTTATCGGCAAGTGCTTGCAACACCTTTTGGGTATTTTCTAGCGGCGTGCCTTCGGGCATATCCACCACAATTTGGAATTCGCTTTTGTTGTCGAATGGCAACATTTTTAGCATCACAGCTTGCACGACCACTAAACCAATCGATGCGGCGATTAAACCGAGAATGCCACCGAGCAACCAAAGCCGCGCTTTTCTTCCCGCTTCACGATTTAACAACGGCGTCATGATGCGAGTAAAAAATGGCAGGAATTTATTGCCGTGGGATTCAGGTGCTTTTTCACTGGCATTAACACTGCCGTAATCAACATGCGCGAATAAACGGCGATACAACCAGGGCGTAAACATAAAGGCGATGGCAAGGGAAATCAGCATACCGCTAGACGCATTAATCGGAATGGGCAACATATAAGGACCCATTAATCCGGTCACAAAAGCCATGGGTAGCAGTGCGGCGATAACGGTGAAAGTTGCCAAAATAGTTGGGCCACCCACTTCATCAACTGCACGTGGTATTGCTTCATTGAGCGATAATTTCCCCTGGCTCATATGGCGATGAATATTTTCCACCACCACAATTGCATCATCCACCAAAATACCGATGGAAAAAATTAATGCAAAGAGTGATACACGGTTAAGCGTAAAGCCCCAGGCCCATGAAGCAAATAAGGTAATGGCGAGCGTCACAATCACCGCCGCGCCCACCACGATGGCTTCGCGTTTTCCTAATGCAATCAGCACAAGAATAATCACAGAGATCGTGGCGAAAATTAATTTTTTAATCAGCGTTTGCGCTTTGTCTTCCGCCGTCGCGCCATAGTTGCGCGTTATATTTACATTGATTGCATCCGGCACACTCACACCGCGTAATTGCTCGACACGTTCAATCACTTGTTCGGCTACATCCACCGCATTTTCGCCCGGTTTTTTGGCGATGGATAAAGTAATGGCCGGATAGCGACCGCTATTTTTTTCGTTAACAGTCGTCGATGCAGAACCAAAACCATGAGTGACATATTGCGTGGGTTGATCAGCACCTAAACTCACCTGTGCAACATCGCGTAAAAATACCGGCGCGCCTTGGTAAACACCTACCACAAGATCGGCTACTTCTTCCGGTGTTAATAAAAAATCTCCCGCTTGCACCAGCATTTCGCGGTTATCGCTCACCAATGAACCGGCGGCTTGGGATGTGTTTGCGGCGCCGAGTGCATGGCGCAAATCATCCAGCGCTAAACCAAAGGCGGCCATGCGTTCGGGGTCAAATAATACGCGCACTACTTTATCGGGGCCGCCGAGAATATCGATATCGCGCGTGCCGGGTACACGCTGCAATTGGGTTTGTAATTCGCGCGCAACACTCAGTAAATCGCTATTTGTTGTTGCATCATTTTTGCTCCACAAGGTCAGCGCAACGATAGGTACATCGTCAATGCCTTTGGGTTTAATCAGCGGTTGGCCAACACCCAGATTGCGCGGCAGCCAATCGCTATTGGCATAAAACGCATTGTATAAACGCACGATGGCATCGGTACGCGGCTGGCCCACTTCAAAACGCACGGTGAGGCTCGCCATGCCGAGTGATGAAGTGGAATAAATATGTTCGACGCCTTCGATCTCTGAAACGATTTGTTCGGCGGGATTAGTGACCAAGGCTTCCACTTCTTCCGGTGTCGCACCAGGGAAGGGGATAAACACATTGGCAAAGGTCACATTAATTTGTGGCTCTTCTTCGCGCGGTGTTACCAGTACCGCAAAAATACCAAGCAGTAATCCGGTCAGCGCCAATAGTGGTGTAATTTCCGTGGTTAAAAATGCCCGTGCGATGCGACCGGAAATACCGAGTGCGTGTGGTGAGGTATTGTTTGTTTCCATACGTTACTGCTCCGCAGTGTGCAAATTTTTATAAGCATTTGCAGCGGCGATAGGATCGGCGGCAATTTTTTCACCGGCATTTGCACCAGCGAGGATGGGATAGTATTGATTGCTGGTGAGCGAGCCCAGATTGAGTTGGCGAAATTCCAACGCATTTTCTTT
>CAIOHY010000259.1 GCA_903858205.1 uncultured Cellvibrio sp. | reverse complement strand
GCGTGTGTGTATTAGCGAAGGTCGCGCGCTCGATGATCCACGTCGTGAACGTCGCTACAGCGATCAGCAGTATTTACGTTCCGCTGAAGAAATGACGGAACTGTTTAGCGATATTCCAGAAGCCATCGCGAATACCATCGAAATTGCCAAACGCTGTACGGTTACGATTCAAATGGGCAAATACTTTTTGCCCGAGTATCCGGTGCCTGAAGGTCTGACTGAGGCAGAATTTTTTCGAAAAATTTCACACGAAGGATTAGATCAACGGCTCGAACGTATTCTTGACAAATCCTATTCCGATTATGCTGAGCGCCGCAAAGTCTACGAAGATCGTTTGACGTTTGAATTGGATATTATTAACCAGATGGGTTTCCCTGGTTACTTCCTGATTGTAATGGACTTTATCCAGTGGGCGAAGGATCACGATATTCCCGTCGGCCCCGGCCGTGGTTCGGGTGCAGGTTCGCTTGTTGCTTACTCGTTAAAAATTACTGATCTCGATCCGCTGCAATATGATTTGCTGTTCGAACGTTTTCTAAATCCTGAACGGGTTTCCATGCCCGACTTCGATATCGATTTTTGCATGGACAATCGCGACAAGGTTATTTCTTACGTTGCTGATAATTACGGCCGCGATGCGGTAAGTCAAATTATTACCTTCGGTACCATGGCTGCAAAAGCAGTGGTGCGCGATGTGGCGCGGGTCCAAGGAAAATCCTACGGCCTCGCGGACAAACTTTCCAAAATGATTCCGCCCACGCCGGGTATGACGCTTGCGCAAGCCCTTGAAGAGGAGCCACAACTCAAAGAATTTATCGAGCAAGATGGTGACGCCGGTGAAATTTGGGAAATGGCGGTTCAACTCGAGGGCTTGACACGCAACGTTGGTAAGCACGCGGGTGGTGTAGTTATCGCGCCGACTAAACTCACGGATTTTTCTCCGCTGTATTGCGATGAAACCGGCGGCGGTTTGGTTACCCAATTTGATAAAGGAGATGTGGAAGAGGCGGGCTTGGTGAAGTTCGACTTCCTCGGCTTGCGCACGCTCACGATTATCGATTGGGCGCGCATTATGATCGATAAGCAGCGCATCAAAAAAGGCGAAGCTCCCCTCGACATTAGTGCAATTCCGCTCGATGATGCCAAAACATTTGGTTTATTAAAACGCGCTGAAACCACCGCCGTATTCCAGTTGGAATCGCGTGGAATGAAAGATTTGATCAAGCGTTTGCAGCCAGACAATATCGAAGACCTGATTGCACTGGTGGCATTGTTTCGTCCGGGCCCCCTTGAATCGGGCATGGTAGATGACTTTATCAACCGCAAACACGGCCGCGCGCAAGTCGCATACCCCGATGCAAAATTCCAACACCAGAGTTTAAAACCGGTACTTGAACCGACCTATGGCGTTATTGTTTATCAAGAACAAGTAATGCAAATTGCGCAGGTGCTCGCCGGTTATACACTCGGCGGTGCGGACATGTTGCGCCGTGCAATGGGCAAGAAAAAACCGGAAGAGATGGCCAAGCAGCGTGAAGTGTTTGAAAGCGGTGCAAAAAATCAGGGCGTTGATCCTGATTTGGCGATTAAAATTTTTGACTTGGTAGAAAAATTTGCGGGCTACGGTTTTAACAAATCCCACTCCGCAGCTTATGCGATTGTCTCCTACCAAACCGCTTGGTTAAAAGCGCATTACCCTGCGCATTTTATGGCGGCGACTATGTCTTCAGACATGGATAAAACCGATAAGGTGGTGACCTTTATCGAAGAATGCCGCACCATGAAATTGAAATTATTGCCGCCGGATGTTAACTCCGGTGAATTTCATTTTACGGTGGATGATGCAGGCCGAATTATTTATGGCTTGGGTGCGATTAAAGGCTTGGGCGAAGGTCCAGTTGAATCGATTATTGCCGCGCGCAATGAAGGAGGCACTTTCAAGGATTTATTTGATTTCTGCGCGCGTGTTGATCCGCGTAAAGTAAACAAGCGTGCAATGGAAGCAATTATTCGCTCGGGCGCTGCCGATAATCTCGGCCCTACGAGTAACACACCACAACACAACATCGACCATGATCGTGCAGTGATGTTCGCTGCTATGGGCGAGGCGGTTAAAACGGCTGAGCAAGCCATGGCCAATACCAATGCCGGTATGATGGACTTGTTCGGTGCAGTGATCGCGAACGACGATTCTAATATCGATGTGTACAGCGATTTCCGTCGTGTACGCACCTGGACGATGAAAGAACGCTTGAATGCCGAAAAAGAAACTCTCGGCTTGTATCTCACGGGGCATCCAATTGATGAATACGAAAGTGAGCTCACGCATTTGGTTAGCTCGCGTATCGCCAATTTAAAACCCGAAAAAAGCACACAAACGATTTCTGGTTTGGTTATTTCGCAACGCATCGTAAAAACCAAACGCGGTGACAACATGGCCATCCTGACGATTGATGATCGAACGGGTCGTATGGATGTCACTTTATTTGCCGAGACATTTAACAACTCGCGCGATGTCTTATCAAAAGACAGTCTGCTCGTTATCAGCGGTCAGGTGAGGTATGACGACTTCAGTGGCATGTTAAAAATGAGCGCTGATAATTTGCGCCTGCTCGCCGATGTTCGTCAGGAAAAAGTGCGCGAACTCTGGCTTGAATTGGAGTCGGGTGCGCTACCGGCAAGTTTCTCACGCGAGCTGGGCGAGATGCTTGATCCCTATCGCCAAACACCCCAACAAGAAGCGCGTTGCGCGATTGTGGTGGATTATTTGCGCAGTGATGCCCGTGCGCAGTTGCGTTTCGGTAGTCAATGGAACGTGCGCCCTGAAGATGAATTGCTGCAACGTTTGCGCGATAGCTACGGTAGTTCAAGGGTGCGTCTGGTCTACTAGGTCGCCGTTTTCCGCCTATCCATCGTCACGGCGGATACTTTGCGCCTCACTTTAACCCTCGGGTAAGCCCCTCATTTTCATTTGAAAAGATCGACTAAACCGCCCATTTCGCGTAAGGTAGCGCCCCAATTGTGCTGCCTGCGAGGCTGACTAAAAAGCCACCAAGCGCAGGCCTCAGCACTCACCCCATAAGTCAAAATGGTAGTTCGCTACCGGATTAAGAGCTCGCTATGAATCTGAATTATCTGGATTTTGAACAGCCCATCGCGGAACTCGAAGGCAAAATTGAAGAGTTACAACTGGTTGGCAATAGTTCCGATGTGAATATCGCCGATGAAATCGCCAAGTTGCGCGAAAAGAGTACCAAGCTGACCGAGACTATCTACTCCAAGCTGACCGCTTGGGATATCGTAAAAGTCGCTCGTCACCCGCACCGCCCCTATACATCCGACTACATTTCCCGCGTGTTTACCGACTTCGACGAGCTCCATGGAGACCGTCATTTTGGTGATGATGCCGCTATTATCGGCGGCGTGGCGCGTCTGGATGGCAAGCCCGTAATGGTGATTGGTGAAGAGAAAGGTCGTACCGTTAGTGAAAAGGTGATGCGTAACTTCGGTATGCCGCGTCCGGAAGGATACCGCAAGGCGTTACGCTTGATGGAAATGGCCGAGCGCTTCAAGCTACCCGTATTGACCCTCATTGATACCCCCGGCGCCTATCCAGGTATCGATTCGGAGGAGCGTGGTATTTCTGAATCTATCGCGCAAAACCTCGCGGTAATGTCGCGTCTGCGCACGCCGATTATCTGCACCGTAATTGGTGAAGGCTCCTCCGGCGGCGCGTTAGCGATCGGCGTAGGCGACCAGCTCAACATGCTGCAGTACTCCACCTATTTTGTTATCTCCCCTGAAGGTTGCGCCAATATCATTTGGAAAACTGTCGCCAAGGCGCCGGAAGCAGCGCAAGCGATGGGTGTTACCTCTAAAATTTTGCAAGACTTGGGAATTGTTGACGAAACCATTCCTGAGCCACTGGGCGGCGCCCATCGGCATGTCGACGATATGGCGAAAAAACTGCAGGAGCGGTTAGTGGCACAGGTTGATCGTTTGAGCAAAGAACCAATCGATGCATTACTTGAACGCCGCTATCAGCGTTTGATGAGCTATGGCAATTAGTCGCACATCAACTGGTGTGATGAAAGTAAAAAACCGCTGATGAGAGTCAGCGGTTTTTTTTCGAGTTGACCGACGATTAATTCTCCCGCTTGAAAATGCTATCGGAAATCTCACGGAAAATATTGCGCCGGCGCGGTCTGTTTTCGTTATTGATTTCAGTTTCTCGTTGAATTTTGGGGATATCTTGTGCCAGGCGTAAGCCAATCGATTTGCGTGATTTAGTTGCGGTAATTGCCACTTGCGAATAAGCCGCAATCGTTTCGACTTTACTGGCAAAAGATCCTCCTCTTACGGCACGTTTTACACAAGATTGTGAAGGCGTTTTATCGGCGCAGTCCGCGATCCACTCGGCGACATTACCCGCGGTATCGTGAATACCAAAATCGTTCGGGGGAAAACTGCCAACTGGCTGTGTCTTGTTATTAAAAAAACTTGCCCATAAAGATTTGCAACCGTAACGGCAATTGGCTCGTTCTTGTGCATCCTCTTCATTATTGCCCCACCAATAACTGCTTGTCGTATTGCCGCGCGCAGCGTATTCCCATTCTGCTGCTGTTGGTAGGCGATAATTTTTGCCGGTAGTTTTGCTGAGCCAATTGGCGTAAGCGATGGCATCGTCCCAGCTGATATTAATGACGGGGCGCTCGCCGCGGCCCCAGCCCATATCGTCCGGTAGTGCGCGATTGGTGGCCAACGCAAAAAAATCGTATTCATTAAACGTGATTTCGTAGCGACTGATTAAAAAATTGTTTTCCAGTATTACCGTTTTTGCGGTGTTGCTGGCTGCATCGCCCATTAAAAAAGTATTGCTGTAAACCTCCACCATTTCCGGTAACGGCAGTTGGTTTGGGTTGGTGACTTGGGTTGATTTTTGTAGCGCAATATCCCAGGTTTTATTGCGCGCATTGAGCCTTATCCATTTGGTTTTAGTAGCATATCCCGGATGGCTAATTTCAACATGGTAAGCGGCAGGCGTAAGGAGCATGCCGGCTGAATATTTTTCTTTGATATTGAGAATGCGAACCCGTGCTTCGGCGGGCATGGGGTTTATGGTTAGGGGTAATAGATTGTCGATGCTGTCTGATGAAAGCTTGTGTGCACCATCGCTCGCAGTCGCAGATAGCTGTGCCCACTGCGCGCGGGTATTAGTTTCAGGTTGACCATCGAAGAAAATAAAGCCTATTGCGATCAGCGTTAGTGCAACTAGCGAACCATAGACCCAGCGAATTTTATTGCGGCTATCACTAAATATATCGGTTGTTGACTCACGTTGATGGTCTGGTTTGGCGACCAGTGTTTGTTCTAGCTGCGAGCTGGTGATAATGGTTGGCTCTCTTGATGATGCCGAAAATTTTCGCGTTAGCTTATTAAAAAATGTTGCAGATTTACGTGAGAGAAATTTCAGATCTTGTGCAATATGACTAGCTAGACTCTTGAACAATTGAACGGGTTTTATGGCGCCACTGCTACCAACCAGCAAGGATTTGTTGTTGGTAATAGGAGCGAGCAGATCGATGAGCTCACGCGCTGTTTGGAAGCGTTGCTCGGGTTTTTTGGCGAGCAATTTATCCATTATGGGTTGAAGTGCAAATAAGTTTAGCGGGAGTTTTGGAGCTTGTTCGTGAATATGTTTTATTCCCAATGCGAGCGAACTATCGGCCTGAAATGGGCGCTCGCCCGTGAGCATTTCATAGAGCACCACACCAAGGCTGTATAAATCCGAACGCCCATCACTCGTCTCGCCTTTGGCTTGTTCCGGGCTCATGTAATAAGGTGTACCGATTACAGCGCCTACTTGCGTCATATTCGCTTTGGATTTAATCGTGCGTGCTATTCCAAAATCAGTGAGTACGGGTGAGTCATCTTCGCGAAACAAAATATTTTCCGGTTTGATATCGCGATGAACATAGCCTTTGCTGTGTGCGTGTTCTAATGCAGAAGCAATTCCCAAGGTGATTTTTAATGCAGTTTCTGCCGCAATGCCTTGTGTGATTTTTTCATCCAGCGAGCCTTTGGATAAAAACTCCATGGAAATGTAATTAAACTCTTCATGTCGGTCTATGTCGTAAATTGGAATAATATTTGGGTGCGAAAGCTGGCCGATAATAGTGGCTTCGCGCTGAAAGCGTTGATGAAATTCCGGATCTTGATCCAAAGACGGTTTCATGACTTTAAGTGCGACAGTGCGCCCAACACTGTGTTGAGTTGCAAGGTAAACAGTCGCCATACCGCCACTGTTGATTTTTTTGATCAGGGTGTAGCCGGGGATTTGCATTTTTATAAATGAATCAGATTTGTATTGGCGATCAGGAAGGGTGCGAGAGATGCCATTTTAGCGGAATTTACTGAACGGAAACTGGCTGCTTTGCACAAATCCATTTGTGCAAAGCAGGTCGAGCATTATTTCTTGGGTGAGCCAGGTTTGCGGCTCGGAGTTTGTCCGGTGGTGCGGTTGTTACTCTGTTGTGTCTTGCTCGTTTTGGTGCCAGTGAATTCTTTTTTCACTGGTGCGCCTGCTGCCTTGTGTGTTGCGGGTTGTGCATTGAATTTTTTAGCACTTTCAAATTTATCGCCAAAGGCTTTCGCAGCAGGCTTGCTTGCAGTTTTAGCGGTGGTCTGTTGATTATTGGTCTTGCTTGTAAACTTACCAGCTACGGGCTTGCTCGCCGGTTTTCCTTGCGCACGTGCATTCGGATTGTGGCTGCGACCAGTATTGCGCCCACTTGTTTGCTCATCGGGTATCAGTGCTGAGGCACTGTTTCCAATGAGATGCGGTTTACGCATCGCACGCAGTGCTTCGCGGATGATCGGCCAGTTGGCAGGATCATGGTAACGCAGCAATGCTTTTTGTAAGCGGCGCTGTTCAATGCCGCGTGGAATAGTAATTTTGCCGCTCTTGTAGGTTAATTTTTTCAGCGGATTGCGCTCGCTCACATACATCGCCGTCGCCAATGACATGGGCGATGGATAAAAGGTTTGCACCTGATCCACTTCAAAATTATTTTTCTTTAACCAGAGCGCAAGGTTGAGCATGTCTTCATCGCGTGTGCCCGGGTGCGCGGCGATAAAATACGGAATTAGAAATTGTTCTTTGCCCGCTTCTTTTGAGAATTTATCAAACATGCGTTTGAATTCGTAATAGCTACTCATCTTCGGTTTCATCATTTGCGAGAGCACACCTTCTTCGGTGTGTTCCGGTGCAATTTTCAGATAACCGCCCACGTGGTGGGTCACCAATTCATTTACGTACTCGGGATCAAGTACCGCCAAGTCATAACGCAAACCGGATGCCACAGAAACTCTATTCACACCGCGAATTTTGCGCGCTTCACGATACAAATTTGTGGTGTGTTTATGGCTGGTGGTTAAATTTTTACAAATAGTGGGATACACGCAGGACAAGCGACGGCATTTTGATAGCGTCGGCATATCTTTACAGGTGAGGCGATACATATTAGCGGTTGGGCCGCCCAAGTCAGAAATATGGCCGGTAAAACCCGGCACCTTATCGCGGATATCTTCAATTTCTTTGAGGATTGATTCCTGCGAACGGCTTTGGATAATGCGGCCTTCATGTTCAGTGATGGAACAAAAGGTACAGCCGCCAAAACAACCGCGCATGATATTCACCGAGGTTTTAATCATGTCGTAGGCGGGAATTTTTTGCTTGCCATAAACTGGATGCGGCACGCGTGCGTAAGGCAAATCAAATACGCCATCCAGTTCATCGGTTTCCAATGGAATTGGCGGCGGGTTAATCCAGACTTCGCGGTTTTCATGCTTTTGAATCATGGGGCGCGCGTTGTAAGGATTCGCCTCCTGATGCAAAACCCGTGAAGCATGCGCATACAAAATCGGATCGTTACGCACCTTATCGAAGGAGGGCAGGCGCACGTACACTTTTTCCGCATCCATCATTTCACTGCGGTTTTGCAGCGGCATGGGAATAATACGAATCGGTTGCGGTTCATTCGGGTCAAAGGCTTTTTCGCTTTCAATTCCTTGTGCTGGGCAACCTAGGGTTTTTAATTGTTCTGCCGCGTCCGGATTTAATGCCGCAATTTGCTCCGCCATTGTTTCCGGATCAAGTTGGCGTAAACCAATTTGCGAATTGTTGATGTCAGCTTGTGCAGCATCCACAACGGATTTAGCGTTGTGTTGGTACTCGTAGGGATTGGGTAGCTTATCGATATTGCCCGGCCAATCGATGCGGGTGGAATCAATTTCCGTCCAGCCCGCAGGCGGTTCTTTTTTGATTACCACGGTACCGCGAATACTATCCAGTTCTTTAATGCTTTTGCCGGCGGCAAGTGAATGCGCCACTTCGGCAATCGCACGCTCGGCGTTGCCGTACAACAAAATATCTGCGGTGGCGTCGATCAATACCGAGCGGCGCACTTCGTTACTCCAGTAATCGTACTGGGCGATACGGCGCAAGCTGGCCTCGATTCCACCGAGCACAATCGGCACATCTTTATAGGCTTCTTTGCAGCGTTGGCTGTATACGGTCACGGCGCGGTCGGGGCGTTTGCCGCCTTGGCCGCCGGGTGTATAGGCATCGTCTGAGCGCAAGCGTAGGTCGGCGGTGTAGCGGTTGATCATGGAATCCATGTTGCCCGCGCTCACGCCAAAAAACAGGTTGGGTTTGCCGAGGGCTTTAAACGGCTCGGCGCTGCGCCAGTCGGGCTGGGCGATAATTCCCACGCGAAACCCTTGTGATTCAAGGAATCGCCCAATTACTGCCATACCAAAACTCGGGTGATCCACATAGGCATCACCGCAAACGACGATAATGTCGCAGCTGTCCCAACCGAGCTTATCCATTTCTGCACGGCTCATCGGCAGAAAGGGCGCGGGCTTATAGGTTTTAGCCTGGCTATGTATGTTGGGTTTTGGATAGGAAAAAAGATGTTTGGCGGTATTCATAGGGACTGCAATCGGGGGAATTAAACCAGCCGCTATTGTCCCAGAATCGCGGCTGGCGAGACAGCATTAATTTTGAGCGTTTATCGGTTTGCCTGTTGGTACAAGAGCGCTTCATATCCACCTTCATTCACCGCATTGATAAAACCCATTGCTTGCAGAGTTTGTTGGGCGATGCCGGAGCGATTGCCAGAGCGGCAATAAAGATGAATGTTGGCATTTTTGTCGGTGGTGACTTCGCCAATACGTAGTGCTATTTCTTCATATGGAATATGCGCTGCGCCTTCAATATGGCCAGCATTAAATTCATCGTGAGTGCGGACATCGATCCAGATGGCATTTGTTTGGGTGGACATGATCAACAGTGAACCTGTGGAAAGTAATTGGGCTGTGCAGAATAACAAGCTGTTTGGGTAATCTTCCACTTTTATAGTGGTTAGTGCCGCGAAACAACTACGCCCGCAAATGCGGGCGTAATCTATTATTTTGTGGGAATGAGGTCGGTGACTAAACGCTAGCCAATAACCGGTCATATTTGCGGCTGAGCATATCGTAAAACTGTTCGCGCACTTGCACGATGGTGTTCTTCAAGGCGGTAATTTGTTCGAGTGAAATATCCTTGCGGCCGATATAAACCTGCTTGCGGTAAACCGCAATTTTCGCCCCGTACAAACGCAAACTGCGTTCCAGATTTTTTTCGCCCAACATCAATAACTTCGCTTCGGCTTCGGCCAGTTTTTTAAATTCGGCTACGAGTTCGGTATTGACGGCATCCAGCTCAACACGACGCGCTTGCGGCCAGCGTTCGCCAAATTGGATGGACTCGACGACGAGTGACGAATACTTGGCAAAGATGTGGGTAACCGTACCTACCTGGGTGGATACTTCTTCCAGAATTTGCAGGCGGCGGTTATCGCGGGCGCTGGTGACTGGCTGCTGATTTGTCTTGCGCAAAACAATCCACGCAGTAACGGCGGCGATCAGAGCGCCCAAGCCAATTTTCAGTGAAGTGTCAGTTAATTGTAGAAAAAGCTCGTTATTCATTTGCTAGTGCCCCTCTGTCAGAAAAACGGCGGTTTTGGTTCGTTGACAGAGGTTTTGCAAAATATAGGCCAGCGTTATCTCAGCGGTTTAAGCAAAGGTTCCAATCCGTTCAGGCGGATTTCATACATCAGCCCCAGCAGTTGACCGAGCTTGCCTTTGGGGAAGCCTTCACGCCCCATCCACATTAGATAATGTTCAGGGATATCGGCAATCACATGGCCTGCATACTTGCCGTAGGGCATGGGGGTTGTGACTAATTCTTTGAGCAGTTGGGGGTCAAACGGAAATTCGTCCACGGTCAGCCACCCGCCAATTTCACAGTGAAGCCGCGCTTTTCCAGTTCGGTTTTGAGTTTATCGCGCTGGTCACCCTGTATTTCGATCACCCCGTCTTTCAGCGAGCCACCCACACCGCAGCTGACTTTCAAGGCTTTGGCGAGGTCTTTTAATTTAGCTTCATCGAGCGGGACACCGGTAATAGTGGTCACACCCTTGCCATTGCGACCAGCAGTCTCGCGGCGGATGCGCACTATGCCATCGCCTTGCGGGATGGTTGCCGCTGGTTTTTCGTCTTTGATACGGCCGGTCTCGGTGGAATAGACGAGGCGGGAGTTTTTGTCTTTGTTCATATCTAGTGGCCTAAAAACAGATAGGTTGAAATTGCTCCTGCGATAATGCCGATGAGTATTCCCGATCCCAGAGTAATAACCGGGTTGTGAATTCTAACGGGTTGCAGCTCCGACGGAGAAGCTTTGGGGATGACCGAAAGCTCCGCTAAGTCAATTGCCAGGGTGGCACAGATGGCCATGGCAGATTCTTTAGCAGTGGTCCCCTCACGTTCCGCGCGTTGCACGGTGCGTAGGCTTAAACCTGCAGCATCGGCCAAGTGTTGCTGGGTCCAACCTTTGGCTTGTCTTAGATGGCGGATGATGTCTGATCTGACTTCCATTTACTTAATCCTTAGCTGCCAAAATAGTTTTTAGCTGCATAAAAGCCCCAAACCGCACCAAAACCGAAAAATCCGCCATACACAAAACTAATCAGAAACTTTTTCCATGAGAATGTTTTATCCGGTGTCGTAGCATAGGCTTTAGTGGCTGTGTCGAGCAAAACGCCATTTTTTTTAAGGCTGCATACCAACTCACCAATGCGCCAGTTGGTGACCCTGAATTCCACTTCATAGTCTGCATTATCGTGCGTAAAGCTATGGCGGGTGCTAAAGCGCCAGTTGCGTTTGTTGGAGACTAATTCATCACCGACAAATACTTTTTCACTGCCGCTAAAAGCCGATCCGAAGGCGGTTATGAGCGTTCCTTCATCATTAAAATAAAACCAGTAGCCATTGCTTAAGCTGGCATCTTCGATGCCGTATTGAGGTGACATAGCACTACTCCTTGGTTGATTCGTAGACATCGCATTTGATCACGACTTTTTAGCAGATGCAGCGCCAGTTTTACGTCAGTCAGCACTTTTTGAATTGCGACACACGGCTGGCGTATGTGGGGTTGGTCAATTTTTGAACCAGATTTGGTAGGCGACGAGCTGCTAGAATGCGCGCCACATTGTAACGGGAACGAGTTATGAGTATTGAAATAAACGGCCAATGGTTGCCGCTGTGGCAACCGGTTGTCGATGCCTTTGCCGCTAATTTTGCCGTGGGTGAAGAGGGCGCCGGTTTGGCGCTGGTGCATCGCGGTGAGTTGGTTGTGAATATTTGGGCTGGCCAGCGCAGTAATAAACTTGCGGGAGTAGAGCGAACGGATTGGATTGAGGGCACGCTCGTCAATATTTTCTCGGCGGGCAAAGGGTTGGTGGCGCTCTGTGTGTTGCAGTTGGTGGCTGAGGGCAAGTTGCAGTTGGATGAGCCAGTCACTCGCATCTGGCCGGAGTTTGAATGTGCTGATAAGGGCGCAATCACGCTGCGCCAGTTGTTGTGTCATCGCGCTGGCTTGTCGGCCTTTCATCAACACATTCCCAGTGAACAGATTTTTGATTGGGAGTTGATGACCCAAGCCGCTGCCACCGAGACGCCCTGGTGGGAGCCCAACACCGCGCAAGGATATTCGCCGTTTATGTTCGGCTGGATTCTGGGTGAGCTGGTAAAACGTGCGAGCGGTTACGCCAGTTTTAATGCCTATTTCCAAGCGCGTGTGGCCAAGCCCTTGAACGTAAATTGTCACTTTGGTGTGCCAGATTATTTGCTGGATGCAATTACCGATACCGGTCCACTTAAACGCCCCTTGGGAGTTGCTGCCAGTGCAACCGGTGCCGATAGCATCGCCTTGGGCAAATTGATGAAAGCCGATCCGCGCGGTGTCACCAATCGCGCGTTTTCCAATCCGATTAGTTTGATGACGGCGACCAATTCGCGCGAATGGCGCGAGGCACAAATCCCGGCGGCCGGTGCTCATGCGGATGCGCGTGCGTTAGCGACTATTTATGGTGCCCTGGCGAACTCCCAGCGCAATCTACTGGCGGAATCTGCACTGCCACTGTGTTGGCAAGAGCAAACATTTGACCATGACCGCACGCTCGGTTTGCCCCTGCGTTTTAGCCATGGGTTTATGTTGTCGCAACATGACCGCGCCGACTGCAGGTATGGTCGTGGTGCGCGCGCCTTTGGTCATCCTGGCGCAGGTGGTTGCATTGGTTTTGCTGACCCGGATGTTGAATTGGGATTTGGCTATGTGACCCATCGTATGGGGCAGGGTTTATTAATCGACGAGCGCGCAGTGCGGTTGATCGATGCGGCTTATCACATTCTGGAGGTGGAAAATGTTTGACCTTGAAGAGCAATTAATTGATGTACAAACCCGTGTCGCTTATCAGGAAGATACGCTTGCGCAACTCAACGATGTGATTACCAAGCAAGATGCGGAGATTGTGCAATTGAAACAGCAAGTGCGCTTGCTCGCTCAGCGGTTGGATGAGTTAGCGCGCGATCCTGCGCAATCTGGTGAGACTGAAGTTACCAACGAGCGCCCGCCGCATTATTGACTATTCGTGTTTGTGAGCTTTTTCGTTTCCACAAGAGGCATATATTTGGCGTTAGCGCGGCTGTGCGCGGCGCCAAAATCTGCATGAGCAAGAATTGCTGTGAACTAATACCCGATTAAGAAGCATTCAAAAAAATCTTGTCTACACTTTGGATTTAATGAATCTCAATTAGGTACAGGGCGATTTCACTCACTATGCAGCATTCCGGTCCAACGGGCGATCTGGCGAGTCAATTGCCTGCCGAATTCGCTATCGCGAACGCGCTGGATGCTTCCAGTATCGCGTCTTGGATTATGGATGCCAGTTCTGGTGAGCTGTGTATTTCGCCAGAGTTTGTCGCTGCATTGGCCGACGTAGTCCCTCGGTTATCACAGCTATCTGATTTGTTAACGCTTTTACCCAAAGCGGACAAATATCTCTTTCTTCAATCTTTTAATTCCGACCCGCAAGATCAAAATACCGAGCGTTTGCGCTCATGTGACGTTCGGCTTGTGGGTATCGCGGGTGAGCCCAGGGTGCGTTTTCTCGGGCGATTGCAAACGGGAGCCGCTGTATCAGGGCGTCGCTTTGAGGGCGTGGTGATCAGTGCTCGCCACTGGTTGGCCGCCCCGAGTGATGAGTACGCGCTGCAATTTTTATCCAGCTTGTTTGCTGAAAGCCCAATCCCCAGTTTGATTACTGATAAACAGGGTGTTGTGTTGCATATGAATCAATCGATGGAACGTTTATTCCATCTTTCCCATCGCCAAGCGGAAAGTGCAGCGGGCACTTATTCGATTTTGCGCGATAAACGGGTCTGCGCTGATTCCGAAATTTATGCGGCGATTCGCGCGGTGTATTTTGATGGCACCATCCGAACCCTGGAGATGAATTACTCGCTGGGAAATATTCACCGCAGCCGTTTTATTTGCGATAAAAATTTATACTTCCGCGCAAGCTTTCTCCCCATCCGCAACCGGCAAGGAAATACCGAGCGAGTATTGGTGCAGTTGCAGGATTTGTCTCGTGAAAAAAGTGCGCGCGATGCATTGCAAGAAAGCGAAGCAAGTTACAAAGCATTTATTACCAATAGTTCCGAGGCGATTTGGTGTTACGACATGCAGCCGCCGGTTGCAATCAATTTGGAACTGGAGGCGCAGGTAAAAAAAATTGCCCAGAGTGCGCGTTTGGTTGAAGCCAACAAAGTATTGTTGAGCATGCTGGGTGCTAATTCACTGGACGATATATTAGGTATGGGCCTCATTGAAAGTGGCTCGACAAATTATGTGTTTGATCTTCATTTTTTTGTAAACAATCACTATGAGATGATTGACCACGATATTGTGCGGCAAGATCATCGCGGTAAAAATTACTATTTCCAGATTTGTTGCACGGGTATTGTTGAAGACGGTTTTCTCAAACGCGTATGGGGTACCACCAAAGATATTACGGCACGCAAACGCTACGAAGATAAACTGCGTTACCAATCCTTTCATGATTCACTCACAGCCTTGCCTAATCGCGAAAAACTCTATCTTGATATGGAGGAATGTTTTGCCCAGCGCAGTGCCGAACAAATCAGTGCGCTCTTATTAATTGATCTGGATCGTTTTAAAGAAATTAACGATACGCTCGGGCACAATGTGGGTGACCAGTTGTTGCAGCTAATTGGCCCACGTTTGGCGAATGAAATGTCGGAAGTGCCGGGCACAGTAGCGCGTTTGGGCGGTGATGAATTTGCGGTATTTTTACCGCGCATTCGTAGTACTCATCAGGCTGTTGTATTTGGTCATCGATTATTGGATGCGCTTGCGCAAGAGTTTGATCTGGACGGTTTTACAACGCAAATTGCGGCAAGTATTGGTATCGCAATATCCCCGCAGCAAGCCCAGGATCATCATGGTCTGATGCGCTACGCCGACATCGCTATGTATCATGCCAAGAGCCAAATGCTCGGGTTATCAATTTACAGCCCCGAATATGATCCGCACTCCACTAAACGTCTGGCGATTGTGAGTGAGCTGGGGCGCGCCATTCGCGAGAATCAGTTGTGCCTTTACTATCAGCCGAAAGTGCTTTTGGATGAACGGCGCTGCTATGGTTTTGAGGCATTGATTCGCTGGATTCATCCTGAATTAGGATTTGTTCCACCGGGGGATTTTATTCCTATCGCGGAACTAACCAGTTCAATTCATCAACTCACTGCCTGGGTGTTGGAAAAAGCCATTGAGCAATGTCGGCAGTGGCAAGATCAGGGTATGTCGCTAAGCATTGCTGTGAACTTATCCGCGCGCAATTTAATGGATGACAATATTCCAAAGTTGGTAGAGCGCTTGTTAATAAAGTACAAACTGCCAGCATCAAGACTTGAATTGGAGATTACGGAAAGTTCCATCATGACCGACCCTGCCCGCGCCCTGCGTAATCTGGATGCCTTGCATGAGTTGGGTGTGCTTTTGTCGATTGATGATTTTGGTACGGGTTATTCATCGCTCGCGTATTTAAAACGATTGCCCGTGCAGACACTGAAAATTGACAACTCGTTTGTGCGCAATATGTTGGAAGACTTGCAGGATGAATTGATCGTTAACTCCACTATCAATCTTGCCCACAATTTGGGTTTAACGGTGGTGGCAGAAGGCGTTGAGAATGAAGCGCTCTTGGCGCGTCTGAGCGAGATGGGCTGCGATGAGGCTCAAGGTTATTTTATTGGCAGGCCGATGGCGGCGATTAATGCCGATGAATGGATTGTGGAATCTGGTTGGATAAAGCAGCCATCGTGAAGATGGCTGCGATACTGCGTGCTAAAAACCTTCGACTTGCATTTGTGCTTCTACATATTTCAAACGTTCTTCAATCAATGCTGTGCGGTAACTATTTCCCTGCGCTCGTCATGCTGATCCGGCTCTTGTGGTAAATTTCTGTTATACGCTTCACCAGCAGGTATAGGACCAAACCATTTCTCCGCTAAGGCTTTAACTTGT
>CAIOHY010000258.1 GCA_903858205.1 uncultured Cellvibrio sp. | reverse complement strand
CCACCAGGATGGCTGACGTGATAGGTACAACCGCCAATACTTTTGCCGTTCCAGGTATCAATCAAATCAAACACCAGTGGCGAGTGAATGCCGATAGTGGGGTGCAAAGCCGACGGCGGCTGCCAAGCGCGATAGCGCACACCGCCGACAAATTCACCGTGTTTACCGGTTGCATTCAAACACACGCGACGACCATTACAGGCGAGCACATAACGCCCCGGTGTTAAGCCGCTGACTTTGACTTGCAAACGTTCGAGTGATGAATCCACATAACGCGATGTACCAAAGCTGCTGACTTCTTCACCCAGTACATGCCAGGGTTCAATCGCCCAACGCAATTCGATTTCAATATCATCCAATTGTACGCGGCCATAATGCGGGAAGCGGAATTCTTCAAACGCAGCGAGCCATTCAAGTTGGAAGGGATAACCGTGTTCATTTAAATCTTTCACGACATCGCGCAAATCTTCCCACACATAATGCGGCAACATAAATTTGTCGTGCAGTAATGTGCCCCAGCGTACCAGTGGTTTTTTGTAGGGTTCTTTCCAAAAGCGACTGATCAAACAGCGCAGCAATAAAATTTGCACGAGCGACATACGTGCATGAGGCGGCATTTCAAAGCCGCGAAATTCCAGAATTCCCTGGCGACCGCTGGCAGTGCCGGGTGAATATAATTTGTCGATACAAAATTCGGCGCGATGGGTATTGCCGGTGATGTCGATTAATAAATTGCGCATCAGGCGATCAACCAACCAGGGCTGATCGACAATACCTTCTGGCATTTGTTGGAAAGCAATTTCCAATTCATACAGCATTTCTGCGCGGCCTTCATCGGCGCGTGGCGATTGGCTGGTCGGCCCAATAAACAATCCAGAAAATAAATACGACAAGCCGGGGTGATGCTGCCAAAAGGTGACGAGGCTGCGCAATAAATCCGGGCGACGCAAGAACGGGCTGTTCGCAGGCGTTGATCCACCGAAGGTGACATGGTTGCCGCCGCCGGTGCCTGAGTGGCGGCCATCGAGCATAAATTTCTCGGTGCCCAAACGGCATTGGCGCGCGTCTTCGTAGAGCGCTTCCGTGTTGTTGACCAAATCGGCCCAGGTCTCTACCGGATGGATATTCACTTCAATTACGCCCGGGTCAGGCGTAATTAAAAATTTCTTCAGGCGATAATCTTTTGGTGGTTCATAACCTTCCAGCACTACTGGCATATTCAATGTTGCAGCGGTTTCTTCAATCGCTTCAATCAATGCAACATAGTGTTCAAGATAGGTGAGCGGCGGCAAAAATAAATGCAAACGGCCATCGCGCGCTTCAAAACACATGGCAGTGCGAATTACATAACCTGCTTCAATGTAATTCGGTTTTGGAGCGCCGCTCAGCGCGGCTTTTTGTTCGGCAATTTTTTGCGTGATCGCATTTTTAGCTGCAAGGGTTTTTTCTGCCGCCAGCGCAGCTGCTTGCTTTCCGGTACTGGCGAGTGGTTCACGAACAGCAAGCGGATCATTTTCTGGCTGATAGCGCTCGTAATCGTTTTCGGGGAATTCGAGTGAATTCAAGGGTAAGCGCAAACCGAGCGGAGAATCTCCCGGCACCAGGAACAAATTATCATTACGGAATTTCCAGCGGCCGGTCAGCCAGCTTTGGTTGACATAATTCCATTCGATGGGGAGAACGTATCCGCTTTCGGTATTTAATCCGCGTGATAATAATTTCGCGATACGGCGACGTTCGAGATCATCTTTTAAATCGGCCTTAAGCGGATTGATATCTGGCGGCAAGTTTTGTTCTGCCCAGAGGTAATAGAGCACGTCCTCATAGGCTGGAATTAAATGGTCGCTATTGACGCGAATTTTTTCGCACAGCAGTTGCGCGAATTTTTTAGCATCCACATGGGTGAGGCCGTAATTTTTATCGGCGCGCGCCAATAAATGTGGATTGGTCCAGAGGGCTTGGCCGTCGGTGCGCCAGAAACAACCGAGTGCCCAGCGCGGTACTTCTTCACCGGGGTACCATTTGCCCTGACCGTAATGCAATAAACCGTTTGGCGCAAAGGTGTCGCGCATCCGCAGCAACAAATCTTTTGCGAGACGCAATTTATCGGCGCCCAGTGCACCGGTATTCCATTGCTCGGATTCCATATCGTCAATGGAGACAAATGTTGGTTCACCGCCCGTAGTTAAACGCACATCTTGTTCAATTAATTCTTTATCCACTGCTGCGCCGAGAGCGTTGATGGTTTGCCATTGATCTTCGGTATAGGGTTTGGTTACACGCGGGTCTTCGAGAATGCGGAAGACTTCGTTGCTGTAGGTAAATTCCACTTCGCATTTACTGGTGGCACCGGTGATGGGCGCAGCAGAAATCGGATCGGGTGTGCAGGCGAGTGGGATATGGCCTTCAGTGGCGAGTAAACCCGAGGTAGGATCAAGACCAATCCAACCTGCACCGGGAATATAAATTTCCGTCCACGCATGCAAGTCAGTGAAATCTTTTTCCGGGCCGCTGGGGCCGTCGAGCGCTTTGACATCAGCAGTAAGTTGCACCAAATAACCTGATGCGAAACGCGCGGCGTAACCGAGGTGACGGAAAATCTGTACTAATAACCAAGCGCTGTCGCGGCAGGAACCTTTGGCGAGGGTCAGTGTTTCTTCACAGGTTTGAATGCCTGGCTCAAGGCGTACACCGTAACCAATCGCCTGTTGCACAAGCTGGTTGATGCTCACCATAAAGTCATTCACGGCCCAGGGTTTTTCACTCAACTGGCGGTGGCGAATGTCGGCTTTAATCTTGTCCACAATTTCCAACAACTGTGGGCCGCTTTCGCTAAGTTCCAGATAGGGAACCAATTCGCGTTGCAATTGCTCGTCATAGTCGAATGGAATGTGTTGCGCGTAATCCTCGACGAAAAAATCGAAAGGATTGATGGACGTCATATCCGCGACAACTTCGACCTCGATCGACAAGGTTTTGGTCTGTTCAGGAAAAACCAGACGGGCCTGAAAGTTGCCAAAAGGATCTTGCTGCCAATTAATAAAATGGTCAGCTGGCTCAATTTTGAGTGAATAGCTGTGAATTTTGGTGCGGCTGTGTGGCGCCGGGCGTAAACGCAGTACATGGGGGAAGAGTGAAGTCAGGCGATCAAATTCATATTTTGTCTTGTGGTGAATGGCAACGCGGATAGCCATAAGTTAATTCCTTCCTGCATCGTGCGGTTTATGGATCATGCTGGTGCACTCAAGTGTGCACCAGGCTGGGAAAAGGGCAAGTTATTATCATCCCCGTTGGTTGTTACGCTATTTAGGTCGCGGCTATGGCCGCTCAACTTGCCTTAGGTATTTTGCTGCTATTAGTAAGGCAATAACTGCACCATAAGTTTTGGACGTAGGTGTAAATGCTGTCGGCACTGTTAGCATGGCGTTAAAAACGATGCAAGACCCAATAACCAATTCCTGTGCCACTCAATACTCTTCAGTTTCAACAAAAACCGAAAGTGGGTGCCATCTACTTTGGTTACTGAAAGTGAAGGTGCTTCCATTTTGAGCAAATGTGAAAACAGGGTAGCTGACCCATATTTTTTCAGCGAGCCTAACATCGCTGCAAGCATTCTTGGCGACACCTGACCTGATTGCAGCGCTGAAACACGATGAGCAATAACATCTATTTAAAGGACTGAATCCATGGGGTAGACCCTCATTGATTTCTAATCAAACTTAATATGGTACCTAATAATGAAATATAAAAAGAGCTTACTTGGTTATTTAGTTGCTGCAGGATTATTGATGTCTCAGGCATCCCTATCACAGGCAGATGTCGCCCCTTTAACTGTCCACGGCAATAAGGTGTTGGTTGGTGAGCAATCTGTCGCTCTCGAGGGGGTTTCTCTGTTTTGGAGTAATACAGGATGGGACTCAGAAAAGT
>CAIOHY010000257.1 GCA_903858205.1 uncultured Cellvibrio sp. | reverse complement strand
CGAATTCGTGTGCAACCCTCTGGTTACCCACACAGATCTTTGAATTTGATATCAACCCCAATGCCCATGGTCCGGTGGTGCAGGACTTCCATGGCATTGATATGCCGCTGTCGCACGATCTGGCTTAGCGGATAGCGCGATGCCGACTTACGACTATGAATGTGCAGGCTGCGGGCCTTTCGAGGCAGTCCGCGCGATCGACGACAGGAATTTGCCGGCGGCTTGCGGTGAGTGCGGGGCGGCCTCCCATCGGGTGATGGTGGCCGCGCCGCGGCTAGCTGTGATGTCGTCTGACCAGCGTATAGCTTTTTCCACCAATGAGCGCGCAAGCCACGAGCCCAAGCACTCATCAAGCTACCGGCATCCGTCGGGATGCAGTTGTTGCAAGCCTGTGAGCAAAAATAAGCAGGCTGAAGGGCGCAGCAACGTTGATAGTGCCAATAACAAGCCGGTCAAATCGTTTGCCAACAAGAGACCGTGGATGATCAGTCATTAAGAAGTAATTACCGGTGCAGTATCGCTTTCACAATCTCTATCTCCTCTCCGATATAGGGTTAAACCCACTTAGGTGGGTTTCTTTTTTTAGTATTATCGAGTGACTATTGGTTCGTTAAATTTTTTTTCAGCGTCGAGGTTTAATGCTGTCTGATGTGGGCATAATGCTCCAACATAAAATTAAAAATTAAGCTGTGGGGAGCGCGGCTAGTCCTCCCAAGTGCGGGCGGATGGCAAGGTAAAAGCGTCGGTCATCGTTACGAGACAGACAAGTCATGCAGGCTGATTCACGTCAGGGATACACCCCTTCTATGGCTGCCTCAACACAAAAGATATTTCGTGTTCGCCGTGACTACAACTCTTGGGTGGCCAATGAGTCGATGGAAGACTACGCGCTGCGTTATACCCCGCGCAGCTTCCGGAAGTGGTCCGAATGGCGTGTTGGTAATACCGCCCTTGGCGCGGTGTCCTTTCTGGCGCTTGAAGCCATCGGTGGTTCGATTGTCCTGAACTACGGTTTTACGAATGCAATGTGGGCAATCATTGTCACTAGCATCATCATTTTCATCGTCACGATCCCGATCAGCTACTACGCTGCGCGCTATGCGATCGACATGGAGTTACTCACACGTGGAGCCGGCTTTGGTTATCTCGGCTCGACGATCACTTCGCTTATTTACGCAAGCTTTAGTTTTATATTTTTTGCACTGGAGTCCGCCATCATGGCGGTGGCTCTACAGATGTACCTCGACATCCCGATTACCTGGTGCTATGTGATCTGCTCGCTGGTGATCATTCCGATGGTCATTGGTGGGGTGACGCTCATGTCCAAGATTCAGATTTGGACGCAGCCTTTGTGGGCTTTGCTGCTGCTGCTGCCTTATCTGGCTGTGGCCTGGAAAAACCCGCAAGCTTATGCCGACTTTACTGGCCTGACTGGCTTTACGTCGGGCGGCAATGAATTTGATCCCCTCATGTTTGGTGCCGCCGCGACGGTCGCGTTTTCGCTGGTCGTTCAAATTGGCGAACAGGTCGACTTCCTGCGATTTTTACCTGAAAAAAGTCCGGCGAATAATAAAAAATGGTGGGCGGCCGTGATCCTGGCCGGCCCCGGCTGGATTGTCCCGGGCATGCTCAAAATGCTAGGCGGTGCGTTTCTCGCGTTTCTTGTTTTGCAAAGTCAGCTCCCGGCATCCAAAGCCGCCGAGCCGACGCAAATGTATCTGGCTGGGTACGCGTATGTGTTTGATGATCCGGCTTGGGTGCTGGCTGCTACAGTACTTTTTGTGGTGGTGTCGCAAATAAAAATTAACCTGACTAATGCGTATGCGGGTTCACTCGCGTGGTCCAATTTTTTTGCGCGCCTGACGCATAGTCATCCGGGTCGCGTGGTCTGGTTATTTTTTAATGTCACGATTGCTCTGGTGCTGATGTCGCTCGGCGTTTTTCAGACGCTGGAAATCGTGCTTGGGTTATACGGCAATCTGGCCATCGCCTGGATCGGCGCCCTGGTAGCTGATCTGGTGATCAATAAGCCTCTGGGACTCAGCCCGGCCGGTATTGAATTCAAACGCGCGCACTTGTATGACGTGAACCCCGTCGGGTTGGGCTCCATGCTAAT
>CAIOHY010000256.1 GCA_903858205.1 uncultured Cellvibrio sp. | reverse complement strand
GCCTCGGCTTTCTCTTTGATCGTTTCCAGCAGCAAGCGGCTGAGATTGAGCGCATAGGGTCGAATATCTTCGGGCAGTTCTTCACGGGCACGCTTTTCAATCATGACGCTGAGCGTGACGGCAGCATCGGTGCTGATCTGTACATTGCGGCATTTGCTGGCGCTGTACCAAGATTGCTGCCGTCCGCAGAGGCGGCTGAATTCATATTGGCTTTTGACTATGCCAAGGCTTTTGCATTGGCCGAACAGTTTAGTGAGGAGTGTGGGTGTTTTGATCGTCATCACGTATTTAGCAAAGACGACCTTGACCGCTGAACTATTTTACTTTTTAGGGCCCGGCCTATAGCGCAGAATAAAAAAACCAGTCGCGCATTTTTCAGCACTTACGGAAAGTTTATCGTCGGGGTGGTGATTTTTACACCCCACCCCCGTATTTCCGGTTGTCCGTCTCAATGCTCAGAAAACACAATCCTTGTTAACGCAGCAGGGATTTTTGAGATGAATACGGCTAAAATACGAGAATTAAACGATCAAGCACGTCAAACACTGTCTGGATGCAGAGTTATGGTCACGCAGGGCATCCAACAGCTTGATCAGTTGGATGAGATTTTAACGGCAGTGAGGCAATTTAGGGATTTTAATTCTAGCAACGATCCCTACGGCGAACATGACTTCGGCAAGATCGAACTGTTTGGCGAGATAATATTTTGGAAATTCGATTATTACGATCTCGCACTTGAATATGGATCCGAGGATCCAAGTGATCCGGCTGTGACCAGCCGAGTGCTGACGATCATGCTGGCTAGCGAGTATTGAAATATTCATAATTACGTTTTTTTTGTAAAGCTTGACAACTGTTAAACCATGCGAACACTTATGTTGGGTTTTTACTTTATTGAGGTTATAAAAATAAGATAGAGAAGGATGTGTAATGGATGGAAAGCGCCCTGTAGTTTCTTCTGTTCATGGCATGGTTGCTGCTGCGCATCCTCTTGCAGCCGCTGCTGGGGCTCGTATCTTATCGATGGGCGGTAATGCATTCGATGCCGCTGCTGCAACCTGCGCTGCATTGAATGTGGTTGAGCCATTTATGTCTGGCCTTTCGGGGTTAGGCATGGCTACGTGTTTTATTGCAGTTGAACAGCACGTAAAATGTCTTGATTTTACAACTCTCATTCCGTCAAAATTTCCTGCGGATAAATTTACCGAGCGTGAACAAATTACACGCCACCCACTTTCCTCAGGTACGCCAGGTAACTTGGCAGGCTGGTGCGAGTTGGTGCGAGCGCATGGAAAACTCACGCTAGCAGAGGTTTTTGCACCAGCCATATCCCTTGCCCGTGACGGTTTTCCCCTCGGCCGTTTTACTGCTGAGATGATCAATTATTCTTTTGATCAACTGCATGATCACCCACAATTCGCCGAGCTTAGTCGCGTCTACGATTTCAATGACAACCGGGTAAAAATTGGAAAAATACTGAAGCAGCCAGATTTAGCGGCTACTTTTGACAATATTGTTTCACATGGTCCTGAATATCTTTATCGTGGACCTCTCGGCGACAAGCTTGTTTCATATTTAGCAGAGATTGGTGGCTGCATCACCAAGGCAGATCTGGCAGCGGTCAAACCCAAATGGGTAGATCCAATTTCTGTTTCATATCGCGGCCTGAAATTGCATACCTTGCCACCACCTTGTGAGGGCTTCCAATGGCTGTTGACGTTGCGGATCCTTGAAGGGTTTGACCTTGGTGCGATGGATCGCAATGGTGTCGATCATCTGGACACCGTATACCGTGCGATCAGGTTGGCTGCTGGAGTGCGGATTGCTCAAAACAATCCAAGTCCTGAAGCCTTAGAAAATTTGCTTGGCGATGAGCATATAGCTGCTCTCCGCCTGCGGGTGACTGACGGCATCCCTATTGATGGTCCTACCGAGCAGTTTATTTCTCCTCGACCCGTTGATCTTAATAAAGAGCATACAACTTCGCTATCGATTGCCGATAAATTTGGTAATGCTATCTGTATCACACAAAG
>CAIOHY010000255.1 GCA_903858205.1 uncultured Cellvibrio sp. | reverse complement strand
TTAGCCCAGACTCAAGCACTGCGCAAAGCCAATGACTGGTTGCTCAATGAAGTTGTTCAACGGCAGCAAGCGCAAGCGCAAGAGCAACTGCAGGAATCGCAAACTGCTTTGCGCGCACGGGAACAGCATCTGCGTAGTCTGCTCGATAATATTCCCGACCCCGTATGGTTTAAAAATTTAGAGGGTGTTTACATCAGCTGTAATAGAGCGTTTGCCGAAATGTTGGGGCAGGCAGAAGCGAATATTATTGGCAAAAAAGAAGACCAACTGGTGGGGCGCGATTTGGCGGATTTTTTTCGTCACAACGATCAACAAGCATTAAAGAGCAGTGAGCTGCATCGCTATGAACAATTGATAAAAATCAGTGAGCAGCAGGAGTGTTTGTTAGATACGTTAAAAGTGGCGGTGCGTGATGAGCAAGGCAATGCGGTGGGCATTCTTGGCATTGGCCGCGATATCTTCGCGCAAAAAGAAGCAGAAAAACAATTATCGCTCGCCAAAGAAGCCGCGGAAGAAGCCACTCGTGCAAAAAGCCGCTTCCTCGCCAATATGAGCCATGAAATCCGCACGCCGCTCAATGCGGTATTGGGCTACACCCAATTGCTGATGCGCGATGAAAAAATAACGGGCAACCAGCGCGAACGACTGCAATTGATTTTGGTATCCAGTCAGCGACTATTGGGGTTGATCAACGATGTGCTGGATTTATCCAAAATTGAATCCGGTGTGCTCAATCTGCGCAAAGAATATTTTGATTTGCATCAGGAAGTGGCCGACATCCAAACCATTATGGCCGAGCGCGCGCAAAATAAAGGCTTGAATTTAATTAGGCAAGTCGATTTACCTGATCCCTATATCGTAAAAGGGGATCGACAAAAAATTGGGCAAATATTATTAAATTTATTAGGTAATGCAATTAAGTTTACGCCAGCAGGCAGCGTGAGTTTATATGTTGCCCACCTCGCGGGTGAAGTTGAGTTTGTGATTGGCGATACTGGCCCCGGTATTTCTGACGAAGAGTTGGCAGAATTATTTGCCGCCTTTAAACAAGGGCAAGCGGGTGAAGATGCCGGTGGTACTGGCTTGGGCCTCACGCTCTCGCGCCATCTTGCTGAAGGTATGGGGGGCAGTTTAAAACTGTCGAGTATTCTCGGGCAGGGCACGCTTGCACATTTGCGCTTGCCGCTAGCGAGCGAAAACATTGTGTTGGATGCGCGCGATACACAACAATTGCAACGCTTGCAATTGGGCACAGAATGCAAAGTATTGGTAGTGGAAGACGATCAAGCCAGCTGCGAAATTTTGGTTGATCTGCTGCAACAAATCGGCTGCGAAACCTACGCCGCACACGATGGACGCGAAGGCCTTGCGATGTGCCAGGCGCAGCAGTTCGATATCATTTTTACCGACATCCGCATGCCGCATTTAAATGGCTTGGAAATGTTGCGCCGCTTGCGTGTATTGCCCGCCTACAGCAACACACCTATGGTGGCAGTCTCTGCATCCAGTTTGGAGCATGAGCGTACGTATTATCTTGCGCAGGGCTTTCAGGAGTTTATTGGTAAACCCTACGCGTTTGACGATGTGTTTAAAGCCTTGCAGCACTACGCGCAGGTGGATTTTGAAAGTGCGACCGAAGCAGTCGGCGCCGATAATCAAATTGATGCGGAAAGTGTGGATTTAAACCTTATCAAACCGGTCTTGCAGAATTTAGTTACGGTCGCCGCGAGCGGTGATATGACGGCCAGCAAAAAAATCATCGGAGAATTAAGTGCTGAACAACTCGGCAAGCAGCGGCATCAACAATTGATTAATGCCCTGCGTTTGTATGATTTGGAAAGAGTAGAAGTGTTGAGTAAAAGTTGGCTGGGTGAAAATGCAAACTCTATAGATTAACTCCTTGTCTCACGTATTTACTCCATCTCCAACATAAACGTTACCGGCCCATCGTTAATCAAACTTACCTGCATATCCGCCCCAAACATTCCTGTAGCGACTTGCGGGTGTTTGCTCCGCATCTGCGCCACAAAATAATCATAGAGTGCTTCAGCTTGTGCGGGTGGTGCGGCAGAAGAGAAGCTGGGGCGTGTGCCTTTTTTTGTATCGGCAGCGAGGGTGAATTGCGAGACGACTAAAATGCCGCCGCCAATTTGCTGCAGGCTGCAATTCATTTTGTTGTTTTCATCAGAAAAAATTCGATAGGTTAGAATTTTATCGATCAGCTTGTTGGCGGTTTCTTCAGTGTCACTTTTTTGAATGCCAAGCAATAATAAAATGCCCTGCTGGATCTCGCCGGTGATTTCTTCATTGACGGTGACAGATGCCTGCCTGACGCGCTGTAGTAAACCTAACATAATAAACCTGACATAAAACCTTATTAAATAAAATTAAACCGCGTTCACCGACTTGCGATATTCGCTTGGGGTCATGCCCGCTTTTTTCTTGAAGAGCGTATTGAACGTCGCTTTGCTGTTAAAGCCGACATCCAACATGATGTCGAGCATATTTTTATCGGCGTGTTGTTTGTCAGCCAGCATGCGTTTCGCTTCTTCAACGCGATAAGAATTAATAAACTCAAAAAAATTACAATCAAAATGGCGGTTGATAATGTTGGATAACAGGCGCGGTTGCAGGCGCAATTGCCCTGCAAGCTTCTCCAGCGTTAGCGCTGGAGTCAGATAAGGTTTTTCTGTTTCCATATGACGAGTTAACTGTTCGATCATTTCCGGTTTTATTTTGTCTTTTTGCCCTTCGGGTTCCTGTTCGTCTTTGACGGCTTCTGGCTCCGGCGGTGAGCGTAGTTCCAACCCCTCAAACACGCTGGAATGACCCAGCCCGAAAAAGATAAGGATGCTAACGAGCAAAAAGGTGATGTAGTTTCCCGCTAATCCCATTATTTCAAAATTGGTGGAAATACCGAAACTGATCGACAAAATTATCATCGCCGCGACCAGTACCGCCCAAAACCGAATCGCTAAAAATCCAATCACCAGAATTCTCAGCCAGGTTAAATCGATTTTATCGATATCAGAAAAATTGGTACGAATATGTTGGGTGTAGCGTTTGATTTCAATCAGACAAATCACGCCCAGCGCTACGCGGAATAATTCGCGAAACAAGGTGACGTAATTCATAATTTGCGGCGCGACTGACAAATCGTAGTCTTCCTGGATGCTGACCTTATCGCTTACATCCAGGCTGTAATAAAAAATGGCTTGATAGCCCGCATAGGCGATAAAGGGCAGCAAATAAATAATATCTTTTAATCGCAAGCGATAATCTTTGTAGATCAGCGAACGCGTATACCAAAGCAATAGCGGGCCTTCCAGCCAATAACCAAAGCCAAATACATAAAATAAATCCGGAGACCACTCAAGCGCGATGTGGCGAAACTCGGCGCCAAAGCTGATTAAAATATCCAGCGGAATCGCCGCCTGTTGCAGCAAAAAAAAGGCAAGAAAAACATTGCGGATGTATTTGTCGCGTTTGATCGTGAGTAGCAAAAGCGCAAACAAAATGCATTGATAGGCCGTCATTAACAGCACTACATCATGGGTATTAAAAATGACGTCATACATGGTTCACTGCTCCGCTACAGCTGTAAAGCGCGGGTGTAAAAATAACAACGGAGCCAAGCGGCTCCGTTGATATTGTTTTAGCAACGGTTTGATTAAGCCAATTGGTCGCCGGTTTGAAGCAATCTTTTGGCGAGATCATCCGTAGCGCGAATCAGTGCGTCAACTATGCCCGGCTCGCGCGAGGCGTGGCCTGCTTCACGGATGATTTGCAGCTCTGAACCCGGCCATGCTTTATGTAGCGCGTAGGCGTTGTCGAGCGGGCAGATAACATCGTAGCGGCCATGCACAATAACGCCGGGAATACCGGCCAGTTTGTGGGCGTCACGCAAAATCTGGTTCTGCTCCAAAAACGCATCGTTCACAAAATAATGCGCTTCAATGCGCGCCAGTGAGAGTGCGCGATGCGGTTCGGTAAAGGAATCGACTACGTCCTGACAGGGTTTCAGGGTGGCGGTGCGCCCTTCCCAGCCCGACCATATTTTTGCCGCTGTCATTTGTTGAATTTGGTTGTCGCCGATCAATTGGCGATAGTAAGCGCCGATCATATCGCCGCGTTCTGCTTCGGGAATTTGCGCGGCGAAGTCGTCCCAAAAATCGGGGAATAAACGGTTGGCACCCTCCTGATAAAACCACAGCAAGTCTTCGCGGCGGCAGAGAAAAATGCCGCGCAAAATCAAACCCAGCACTCGCTCAGGATAGGTTTGCGCGTAAACAAGGCTGAGCGTTGAACCCCATGAGCCGCCAAACAACACCCATTTGTCGATGCCGAGTGTAGTGCGGATCACTTCAATATCTTCCACGAGTTTTTGCGTGGTGTTGCCTTCCAATTCAGCATGTGGGCGTGAACGGCCAGCACCACGCTGATCAAACAGGACTATTCGATAGACTTCAGGATCAAAAAAGCGGCGGTCGTATTTGCCGCAACCTGCACCTGGGCCACCGTGGACAAACAACACAGGGATGCCATCGGGGTTGCCGGATTCATCGACATATAATTCGTGGGGAGGTTCTACGGCAATTTGGTGACGCTGATAGGGTTTTATCTCGGGATAAAAAATCTGCATAAACTCGCCTTGTTCGGGTCAATCACATGGGTTACGCGCAGGATAACGTCCAATAAAGGTAGCACAGCGGCACTTGGAAGCGATCACTTTTTGCAGCGAAAAACAGTCCTTTAACATAAATCGACCCGCATCTGCGTCGCGTGTGCGGATGAACCGTTTAACATTTAATCGCTTACTGACATAAACTGTCAGGCGCGCTGGCTAGCATAGCCTATCCCTTTCCAGATCCAGAGTCTTTTATGCATCGCGCCGAACGCCTTTTTCAGCTCACCACCCTGTTGCGTAACCGCCGCACTGTGCTTACTGCAAAACAGATGAGCGAACACCTGCGCGTGTCCGAACGCACGATATACCGCGATATCCAATCGCTCAGTTTGTCCGGCGTGCCGATTGAGGGTGAGGCGGGGGTGGGTTATCGGCTGTCGCACCGCTACCAATTGCCGCCGCTGATGTTTGACCGCGAAGAAGTAGAGGCGCTGTTGCTTGGCGCGCGCATGGTCAGCAGCTGGGGCGATACGGAGATGGCGATACACGCCAATCAGGCGATCCAGAAAATCCTCGCGGTCTTGCCCGATCATTTGCGTCACAGTGATGAAAGCCTGCCGCTGCTGGTGCCCAATATCGAAGAAGTGCAAAAGTTCTATACCGCTCACAGCCAGCCAATGCGCGAAGCGATCCGTTTGCGTCAGCGGGTGGCGATCGATTATGTGCGCGCCGACGATGAGCACAGCTCGCGCACTATTGAACCACTTGGAATGATTTTTTGGGGTAAGGTGTGGACGCTGGTGGCCTGGTGTCAGCTGCGCGGTGACTATCGCACCTTCCGCTTGGACCGCATTCAATCGATTCTAGTGACTGATGAAAAATTTGAGACTAGCGAAAACAAAAGTCTTAAGCATTTTTTGCAGCTTATGAAAGAAAAATACACACAGGAACCAGCGCCAACTGCGCCGCATGATGTTTGATTTGCTTAACAAACCTTAAATTGCCCTTGCGTAGCTGCCTTGCTACTCTGAATCAAATTCACAGGAGATTGGTATGAAACTTCGCACGCTCAGCTTCGCCTTGTGTATCGCTGCTCTCGCACCCTTTGCAAACGCAAAAACACTTTCAGCAAAAACAGAGGCAGGCACTATTCAGGTTAAAACTATCGCTGAAGATTTGGACAATATTTGGGGCATGGCTTTTTTACCTGACGGCAGCATGCTGGTTACCGAACGCCGCGGGCGTATGCGCATTGTGACTGTAGAAGGTAAGGTTGGTGAGCCGATCACCGGTTTACCGAAAATTTATGCGCGGGGCCAAGGTGGTCTTCTGGATGTGGTGCTTGCGCCGGATTTTGCTACCAGCAAAAAAATCTATTTCAGTTATTCCGAGCCAGGCAAGGGTGGCAATAGCACAGCCGTCAGTTTTGCCACGCTCAATGGCAACAAACTTGAAAACCTGACCCGCGTATTTAGTCAGCAACCGAAAATCGATTCTGGCGGACATTTTGGTTCGCGTTTGGTCTGGGCTCCTGATGGCACCTTGTTTATAACGCTCGGAGATCGCTACAGCGAAAAAGACAAAGCGCAAACTCTTGATAACCATCAAGGCAAAGTGGTTCGCATTAATGCTGACGGTACAGTGCCTAAAGATAATCCCTTCGTGAACACACCGGGTGCACTGCCGGAAATCTGGTCTTACGGTCACCGCAATGTACAGGGCGCTGCACTGAATCCCATCACCAAAGAATTGTGGACCGGCGAGCACGGCCCTCAGGGTGGCGATGAATTAAACATTGATCGCGCCGCAAAAAATTATGGTTGGCCAGTGATTACCTATGGTGAAAACTACGGTGGCGGAAAAATTGGTGAAGGTACTCACAAAGAAGGCATGGAACAACCCAACTATAAATGGGTGCCCTCTATCGCGACGGCCGGATTTATTTTTTACACTGGTGATAAATTCCCGCAATGGAAAAATAATATATTGCTGGCGAGTTTGAAAGATAAGTCGTTTGTGCGTTTAGTTGTAGATGGCGAGAAAATTACCAAAGAAGAACGAATGCTTGGCAAAGAATTTAATCAACGTTTGCGTCACGTCGTGCAAGGGCCAGACGGTTTGGTGTATTTGGTTACCGATGAAGGCA
>CAIOHY010000254.1 GCA_903858205.1 uncultured Cellvibrio sp. | reverse complement strand
TTTACCTTTTGTTCGTTGATCATGATATCTCCTTTGAATTCGAAAATTGGAAGTATTTTGCATTTCTAATAACCGGATTGATAATTTTCGGGTTGCTCGGGTCAGCTGTGTCGGATTCTAAAGATGCGTCCGAACAAAAGGCGCGCGATCTTGAGGCGGAAGAGGCTGCCAAATCATTACTTGATGACTTGGAGAAAAAGTAGTGTTTCATAAAAACAAAAAAATGCTATGCGAAGCTTGTATCTGTACTTAAGGCCATTCATAAGTGATGGTAAAATATTTGTGAATAATCCTCGAAAGCATCGTTTGCTCGGTAGTTTCTTGCCTGCCTATGCGTTCTCAACTCCTGACAATATTAATTTAGAGGAGTTGTTATTGCGAGCCATCGAAAAGCGTGGGCTGCTTCTAGCAATAGGAAAAAAAACAGGGCTGATTGGAGGCGGGCGAGTTGTCGCATCGGATGATGATTGGAAAAATCATTTTATCAAGCTTGCAGAAAAGGCAACTTGCATAATTTCGGTTCCATCCCTAAATATAAGCACTCTTTGGGAGCTACAATGGCTTAAGGACAACCAAATGCAAAAAAAAGTAGTAATGCTTTTTACTGAAAAACATTTTGATGCAAATGAAATGTTTTATAACTTCGAATTGTTACGTGGAAACTTAGTTAGAATGGGCTGGCGAATTCCATTCTCCACACAGTCAGGTAGCCTAATTTCCTTTGATGCTGTGGGCGAATGTGCTATGCATGTAAAGAAATCTGGCTTTAAAAAAAGGGCAATAGCAAAAATTGTTGATTCTGTTGTTAAGTCGCAAGTCTAAAGAGTGAGTTAAGTTTATAAATTTGAATGGTGATTGTAGTGGCCTAATACCACCGGACACTTTAATGAAGAACAATAGCCGTCAACCATTGAAGAGTCACTATGACTCAAAAGCGCAGTTACAAACAATACCCGAAAGAGTTCAAAGACGAGGCGGTAGCATTGGTGCTTGAACAAGGCTATTCCGGGCCGGATGCCGCTAAATCGTTGGGTATTGCGGCAAGCATGTTGTACAAATGGAAGGAGCTTCACGACCAACAAGTTGAAGGAAAGGTGTTGGCCGAAGACGAACGCGAAGAGCTGAAGCACCTGCGCAAAGAAATGAAAGAGCCACGGATGGAGAAAGAGATTTTAAAAGAGCCCAGTGCCTATTGATTTGCACTTAAAACTAACCCACTAAACACCCATTTTTGCATCGAAAATTGACCCACGTAAACAGACTATCCTGCTCATTTTGTGATCGGGAGGTAGGAGTGATTAACGTGCAAATAGGTGATCCACTTAGAGGCCACACAGGCATAATAAACTCTGTAGCTTTCAGCCCGGATGGTGCTCGGTTAGTATCAGGAAGACATGATAATAGTCTGAGATTATGGGATGCTAAAACAGGTCAACCGATAGGCCTTCCTATAGAAGGTCACAAACGTCGAGTCAGCTCCGTCGCTTTTAGTTCGCATGGTACCCGCTTTGTATCTGGCAGTTGCGACCAAACGCTAGGCATATGGCCCGCCCCTAAAGTATGGCCAGACCTCCTCTGTCAAAAACTTACCCGCAATATGAGCCGTCAATACTGGCGCAAATTGGCGTCACGCGACATCGACTACATAGAGCAATGCCCTGGATTGCCGATTGCACCTGATGCCTTACCTAAACCTAATAAAAGGAATTAACCATGGCGCGCATCTTCCTTAGTCATTCCAGCCAAGATGAAATTGAAGCGGTTGCCATCCGCGATTGGCTGTTGCAAAACGGTTGGGATGACGTGTTTTTAGATCTCGACCCCCAGCGTGGACTATTGGCGGGCGAACGTTGGCAGAATGCGTTAAAGCGTGCCGTCAACCAATGCGAGGCGGTGTTGTTTGTGGTCACGCCCGCGTGGGCAAAATCTAAATGGTGTATTGCTGAATTTCTGCTCGCCAAAAGTTTTAATAAACATATTTTTGGTGCGCTACTTAAACCCGTGAACTTGAGTGAGTTACCTACGGAATTTACTGCTGAATGGCAACTCACACCTTTGGTGGGAGAGGGACCGCTCACAACTCTAAATTTTTCCCACTTGGGCCAGCAAACAAGCATGCAATTGCTCACTGCAGGCTTAACCAATTTACGCAATGGACTGGAGCGCGCAGGTTTAGATGCTCGTTATTTTCCTTGGCCGCCTGCGCAGGAACCCGAGCGATCTCCCTATCCCGGCCTAAAGCCTCTGGAAGAACAGGATGCTGCTATTTATTTCGGGCGCGATGTGCAGATTCTGCGTGCGATGGATACTCTGCGCGGAATGAGTAATAAGGGCACAGAGCAGTTATTTGTTATTCTCGGTGCATCGGGCACGGGCAAATCTTCATTTTTGCGCGCTGGGTTATTGCCGCGCTTAAAGCGCGATAATCGCCATTTTTTACCATTGCACGTTATTCGGCCGGAACAAAACGTTATTAGTGGTACTGCAGGTCTTGCAGTGGCGATTCATAATGCATTGGGTAAGCACGAGCAAACTCTTAGCGGCATCAAAACAAGTCTTATCAAAACGCCAGGGGTATTGGCCAGCCTTTTGGTAGGTGTGCAAAAAGCAGCTACCCAAGTTTTGCAATTGACAAATCCGCAAGCGCTGCCACCAACACTTATTCTGGCGGTAGATCAAGCTGAGGAACTGTTTAGCCCAGATACAAGCAACGAAGCACAGCAATTTTTAGCCATGCTGGGTAGCTGTTTGGGCCACAGCAAACCCGAAGACTTGAAGCTGATCGTTGTTTTTACCATCCGCTCAGACCGCTACCTACCATTACAAACAGCGCCTGAACTCAATGGTCTCTACAGCACTGTATTTGATGATCTCAAGCCGCTGTCGCGCCAGCGCTTTGCCGATATTATCGAAGGTCCGGCCCAGCGCGCGCGCAATGCCGGGCAGGTTTTGGAAGTTGCCCCTGAGTTGACCGAAGCATTACTCAATGAAAATGCCGACGGTGCAGACACCTTGCCCTTGCTAGCACTTACGCTTCAGCTGCTTTACAAAGAACATAATGATCATGGCATATTGCGGCTGGACAGCTATCAACAAGTAGGTGGCATTGCAGGTGTAATAGAGAACCTTATTTACGGCATTTTGTCGCCCCATCCAAACCTTCGCCAACAGCAGCTTGAGCAGTTACACAATGCTTTCATCCCTTGGTTAGTCAATATAAGTGCTGGCGGCGATCTGCCCATTCGTAGGCTGACAAACTACCAAAATCTTCCGACACAAAGTCGAGAGCTTATCGATAAGCTAATAGAAAAGCGCCTTTTGCTGACCGACTACAGCGGTGGTCAAACCAAAATTGAAATAGCGCACGAATCGTTGTTGCGCCAATGGGGTGATTTAAAACAGTGGATTGAAGAGGAGCGCGATAATTTAAAGCTCGCGCAAGATGTGGAGCAGGCGAGTGAGGCATGGGATAAACGAAATAAGAACTCAAGTTGGCTGTGGGATCAAGAACGCTTAAGTCTTGCAGAAAAATTGTTACTTAGACCGGGATACCACGAACGCCTCATTGCAAGTTGCGGACCTTTCTTAACAGCATCACGACGAAAAGAAGATGCCGAGCATGAGAATGAATTGCGTAGTGCGCAAAACCTTGCGGAACAACAGGCAGAGAAGGCCGAATTGCAAGAACGGTTGCGAATAGATGCGGAAGAAAGCCGGGCGCAAATTTCCAAGCGTTCCAAAGGATTAGTAGTAGTGTTGGTTGTTATGTCGGCTGCTTTGGTTGTGGCCTGTGTTTTATATTTTCAAAGTAAGCAAAGACTGCGGGAAGTCTCATCTCTACGTTTGGTTGCGGAGGTTCAAGCGGCTAGGGCGGGTACAAACTCTTATACTGATGAACTGGGACTGCAGAGCCTTTTGGCGGCCCATGAATTGGGGCTTACTCCACAATCAGAAAACGGCTTATTTAAAGGCCTAAGCTCCAATAACTTTCTGTTACGTATCATCAAAACTAATACCCCTGTTAATATTATTGCTTTTAGTCCTGATGGTACACGGCTGCTATCGGGGAGCGATAACGGAGACCTACGCCTCTGGGATGTCAAGACTGGCCAGCGGATTGGTGTGCCGTTTGAAGGGGATATAGGCGAGATTACCTCATTCGCGTTTAGCCCCGATGGAAAACAGCTGCTGTCCGGGAGTCAAGACAGAACTCTCCGTATTTGGGATGTCTCGACCGGTCGCCCAATCAGCAACCCGCTTAAAAGTCGTCATATTGGCCAGATTAGCGCTGTTGCTTTTAGCCTCGACGGCTCACAGCTGCTATCGGCAAGTACGATCGGAGAGTTAGACTTTTGGGATGCAAAGACTGGAATGCCTGTAAAAGCGTCGCTAGAAGTTATTTATACTGGTTTACGTATTTGTGCCACCTTTAGCCCCGATAGAACACAGCTGGTATCGGGAAGTGATGATGGAACCGTAAGTCTTTGGGATGTCAAAACTGGACAGCCGATATGGGCACGGACATCACCGCAAGGTCATACAGAAAATGTTAGAACCATCGCTTTTAGCCCCGATGGCACGCAGGTGGTATCAGGTAGTACGGATGGAGTGTTACGTCTTTGGGATGCTAAAACCGGTCAGCCGATCGGTGCGCCGCTGAAAGGTCATGAAAGTTTAATTTCTTCTGTCACATTTAGTCCCGATGGAACACAGCTGTTATCGGGAAGTTTCGATGAAACCCTCAGACTCTGGGATGTCAAAACTGGGTTGACTTTAGGTGCACCGTTGCAAGGGCATAGTGGTGCAGTTAATTCTGTTGCCTTTAGTCCTGACGGTACTCAGCTGTTGTCGAGTGGTAACGACACTACTCTACGCCTCTGGAGTGTTAAGACCGGACAGCCAATAGATGAACCTTTGAAAGGCCATACAGGAGCGGTTTTTTCCATTGCCTTCAGTCACGATG
The DNA here is from genome assembly GCA_903858205.1 of uncultured Cellvibrio sp. GTDB lineage: Bacteria > Pseudomonadota > Gammaproteobacteria > Pseudomonadales > Cellvibrionaceae > Cellvibrio. Next base: position 2,282 of record CAIOHY010000254.1, on the reverse strand, counting down.
GTAAACAGCTGATCTCAGCGAGTACAGATGACACCTTACAGCTTTGGAATGCCAAGACTGGACAACCGAACGGGAAACCGTTGGTGGGTCATACAAGTAATCCTATTTCAGTCGCTTTTAGCCCCGATGACTCACGGCTACTCTCGGTAGGTGCACATGGAGCTCTACGTCTTTGGAATACTTCGACTGGTCAGCGCATAAATGCGCCGGTGGAAGACAATACAGATCGGCTGCTCTACGCCCTGGCTTTTAGCCCAGACCGCAAACAGATGCTATCGGCAAGCTCAGATGGATTCTTGCGTCTCTGGGATGTTGAGACCAGCCAGCTGATTGGAACTCCGCTGAAAGGTGATGAGAGGGTTATTTCAGTAGCATTTAGTCCCGATGGATCGCGAATGCTATCGTGTAGCTCGGAGGGGGTCATACGCGTCTGGGATATCAAGACTCGTGAGCAGATTAATATACCGCTGAAAGGTCACACCGGTGTGATTTCATCCCTTGCCTTCAGCCCAGACGGCATGCAACTGGTGTCAGGTAGTTCGGACGGAACCCTACACTTCTGGAATGCAAATACAGGGCAACAGATCAGCACTCCGCTGAAAGGTCACACAGGTGTAGTTTCCTCCCTTGCATTTAGTACAGATAGTTTAAAGCTCGTATCGGGGAGTCAGGACAATACCCTACGCTTATGGGATGCCAAGTTAGGGCAGCCAATAAGTGCGCCTTTAGAGGGTCACAAAGATTCAGTTGAATCGGTGGCTTTTAGCCCTGACGGCTCACAATTAGCATCTGGAAGTTCGGATTCGACTATACGCTTATGGCCACTCCCTAATACTTGGCCAAACCTCCTATGCCAAAAACTAACCAGGAACATGAGCCGCCAACACTGGCGCGAACGGGTGTCACCGGACATCGACTACATTGAGCAATGTCCAGGTTTACCTATCGCACCAGACAATCCATCCACTGAAGGAAAAAATCAATGAATGATCAACTTATAGCAAGAATGCGATCCCCCGCTCCAAAAAAAATTCTCTGTTGCGACGGTGGTGGAATCCGGGGTTTGGCCAGTGTAGAAATATTGGCAAAAATAGAAGCCGATCTTCGCATCCAACTAAAGAAAGACGATTCATTTGTATTGGCCGATTATTTTGATTTTGTTTGTGGTACTAGCACAGGGGCAATTATTGCTACTTGTATTGCTGCTGGTATGTCGATGGATGAAGTTCGCAAGTTTTATGTAGATAACGGTAAACAAATGTTCGACAAAGCATCAATATTTCATCGGCTACATTATAAATACGATGACGAACCTCTCGCCAAAACCTTGCAAACTGTTCTCAATAACCGATTGCAATCTGACGCTGAAGTTGGCCACGTAAAGCTAGGCAACAAAAACTTAAAAACTTTGCTGATGTTAGTGTTGCGCAACCACACCACAGACTCCCCTTGGTTTGTTAGTAATAATCCCTATGCAAAATATAACGATACAACGCGGGACGATTGCAATCTCGAATTGCCCTTATGGCAGTTAGTTCGAGCAAGCACTGCTGCACCAACTTTTTTCCCTCCAGAGATTGTTGAATTTGGCAAACTAAAAAAATATCAATTCATCTTTGTGGATGGTGGTATTACCACTTACAACAACCCTGCATTTATGGCATTTCAAACAGTGACGGCATCACCCTATGGAATTAATTAGCAGATCGGTGAAAAAAAATTCTGATTGTTTCAATTGGCACCGGCTCAGCACCCAACGAGGCTCTTAATGTAAAAACCCGTAGTATGGATCTTTTATATAATGCATCACATATACCAAGTGCATTAATGGATGCCGCAACTGCGGGTTGGGATATGACGTGTAGGACTCTCGGTAGTTGTCGGTTTGGTCGTAAGATCGACAGAGAATATGGCGATATGGTGCACTCAGAAAAAGCAGAAAATTGGACTGGAAATAAACTGTTTACTTACTTACGCTATGACCCGGATTTATCACAAAGCGGCATTAATGATCTAGGGAACCTCTGAGAAATTACCTCTTTTAAAAAGCACACCACACAAAATACAATTTCTCAAAATTTCCGCAGTAATTTCCCGTCGATTTTCATTTTTCCGCCTGTAATTTGCCGTTTTGGCAAATCACAGGCGGACTGCCCCTAGGGCAGCAAGCAAGATTTCATGCGTAGCAGGTTTGCTAAACCCGCTAATACATACAAGCGATTGGTGTTTTTCTCCAGCCCGCGATAGCGGACTTTGCTGTAGTGAAATACGCGCTTTATATA